>JAVBYL010000202.1 GCA_030824035.1 Humidesulfovibrio sp. | reverse complement strand
GCAAAAACACGGCGGCGGCCTTGTCGATGGGCCTGTTGCCGCTGCCGCACTTGGGCGAGTGCACGCAGGAAGGGCAGCCCAGCTCGCAGGGGCAGTCGCGCACCACAGAGAGCGTGCGGGCGATGAGTTCCTCGGCCTTGGCGAAGGCCTCGCGCGTCAGGCCAGCGCCGCCGGGCATGCCGTCGTAGATGAACACGGCGGCCCCCCCGGTTTGCGGGTGCAGCGGGGTGGAGATGCCGCCCAGGTCGCCCCTGTCGGTCATCACCATCAGCGGCAGAATGCCTATGGCGGCGTGCTCCACGGCGTGGATGCCGCCCATGAAGTGCAGGTAGTCGGCCTCGGCCTTGCGGCGGGCCTCGTCGGGAACATCGAGCCAGATGCCCTCGGTTTCGAACACGCTGGGCGGCAGGTCCAGCGGAACCATGCCGAGCAGGTTGCCGCCGCGCGTGGAGCGCTTCTCGTAGCCGGTGATCTGCTCCGTAACCTTGAGCCGCGCCAGGGTGACGCGCGTGCCCAGCACCTCGCGCCGGTCGTAGATTTCCAGAATCTCCGTGTCCTTGCTGCTGCGCACGCGGGTGGAGTAACCCACGCGGGCGGCGCGCACCTTGGCCGTGGCGCGGGGGATGTCCAGGCTTTCCACCAGCCAGGAGCGGCCACGGTGCAGATACACCGCGCCGGGGTGGGTCTCGCGGCAGGCGCGCAGGCTGTCCACCGCGCCGATGACGGCGCCGGTCTCGGCGTCCTCGATGCTGATCTGCTGGCCCGCGCCGCGCAGGTCCACCTCTCGCTGGGGGCGCTTGCGCGGCGAGATGACGTCCTTGCCGTCGGCGGAGAGGTACAGCTTGCCCGTGGCCAGCAGGGCGTCCAGGGCGGCGCGGACACCGGGCGGGCGCAGGTAGGGCTCGTCATGCCGCAGCGGCAACTCGGCGGCGGCGCAGATGAGATGGCGCGGCAGAATGACCGGGTTCAGCGGGTTCAGCACGGCCCGCTCCGCCGGGCGGGCGAAAAAGTCCTCCGGGTGGCGCATGAAGTACTGGTCCAGGGCGTCCTCCTGGGCCACCAGCACCACGGCGGAGTCCTGCCTGGCGCGGCCCACGCGGCCTCCGCGCTGCAGGGTGGCCATCACGCTGCCGGGGTAGCCCACCAGGATGCAGACGTCCAGACCGCCGATGTCGATGCCCAGCTCCAGCGCGCTGGTGGTGATGACCGCCAAAAGATCGCCGGAGGACAGGCGGGCCTCGATGTCGCGCCGTTCCTCGGGCAAAAATCCGGCGCGGTAGGCGCTGATGCGCTCCCTGTACTGCCCGCTCTTTTCGCTGGCCCACAGAGCGATGAGCTCCGTCATGCGGCGGCTTTGGGCATACACGATGGTGCGCAGCCCACGGGCCAGGGCGGCCTGCAAAAGCTGGATGGCGGCGGTGGCCGGGCTGTCCTCCGGGTTCAGGAACACCATGTGCCGCCCGCCGCAGGGTGCGCCGCTCTCGGTGATGGCCTCGGGCTTCAGGTCGGTGAGCAGCTCGCACAGCTCCGCCGGGTTGCCCACGGTGGCGGAGCAGAACACGAAGGTCGGGTCCGTGCCATAGTAGCGGCAAATGCGCCGCAGCCGCCGCAGCACCTGCGCCATGTGCGCGCCCAGCACGCCCCGGTAGGTGTGCACTTCGTCGAGAACAACGTGGGTGAGCGTGGCGAACACCTGCGCCCAGGTGCCGTGGTGCGGCAGCAGGGAAAGGTGCAGCATCTCCGGGTTGGTCAAAATCAGGTTGGGCGGCTTTTTGCGGATTTTAGCCCGCTTGGAGGGCGTGGTGTCGCCATCGTAGATGGCCGCCGTGGGGCCCTTCGGGCCGAGCGGGCTTATGAGCTCCTCAAAGCCGCGCAGCTGGTCCTGGGCCAGGGCCTTCAGCGGATACACCGCAATGGCGCGGGAGTCGGGGTTTTGCAGCACGGCCTCGATGATGGGCAGCTGGAAGGCGAAGGTCTTGCCGCTGGCCGTGGGCGTGGCCACCACCACATGCCGCCCGGCGCGCACCATATCCGCCGCCAGCGCCTGGTGGCTGTACAGCTGGCCGATGCCACGGGCGGCGAGCACCTCGCGCACGGCGGCGGGCCAGGGCCTGCGCGGCTCGGCGTATTCGGCCTCGCGGCCCGGCAGCAGCCGGTGGTGCGCCACCTGCCGCCCCAGCCGTTCCGAGGCCAGCAGGGCGGCGATGTATTCTGCGATGGGGCCGGAGCTGGAACTGTCGTGCATGAGGCGACTGTAGAGGATAAGCGGGCGGGGGCCAAGGGGCCGGGAGGAGCGGAATCGCGCAGGACTTGCAAATGCCTGGCTGCGCTGCACAAATAAGAGCGAGGGGCCACCCCCGGCGATGTGCGCCGGAAGAAGCCCCCCGCGTTCAGGGTACGTGCAGGGGGGATTCCCCGACCGCGCTAGGCCAGCAGGCCCACGGTGACGGCCCCGCCGCTCACCATGGCGACCATGCCGCCGAGGGCCGGACTGGTGTCCACGCTGGTCACGGCCAGGATCATGTCGCCGGTGGAGAGGTTGTACTCCTCCACGGCGCGGTTGAAGTAGCCGGGGTCGTCCACGCTGCCGATGACATCGGCGGTGCGGTACAGAAACAGCTGCTGGCCGGGCACGCCGCCCATGAGCCGCATGGTGGTCGCGTCGTAGCTCATTATGGTCCTCCGCTTTTTGGGGTTGTGGTTAGGCGGCCAGGGTGGCGTCGTCGTCGCAGTCGATCTCCACCACGCCGTCCTCATCGATGAGGCAGGCCCCGGCGGAGAGCATGTGGTCCACCAGGTGGGCGGCCTTTTCGGGCACCCAGTCGGTGAAGACCTTGACATCCTGGCCCTCGGCCAGGCCCACGGCGCTCTTGTGGTACAGGAAGCACTTGCGCGTGCCCGCGTCCAGGGGCAGGCCGGTGTGGAACATCCAGGTGATGCCGAGCCAGGTGCGGCTCTCCGTGCCCCTCAGCCAGGGGTACTTTTCCCCGGCGAAGTCCGCGCTCTTGAACTCGCTGATGTCCAGCAGCTCGTTCCACTGGTGGGCGCCCACCACGGCGAAGCGGTTGCCGTCGTCCGGCACGTCGTTGCCGTTCAGGCGGGCGAAGGCCTCCAGGATCTTGGCCTTGGTCAGGCCGGTGCCGCCCTCGGCCACCACGTTGGCGGACAAGGCCAGGCGGGCGGTGATGAGCTCGTCGATCTTGCGGCCCAGGGCATAGGCCCCGGCGTTGGCCACAACCAGGCGCTCGTCGGTGCTGGTCTTCAGCTCATCGAGCTTGTCGACGTAGTCCGCGCCGTACCAGTCCTCCAGGGTGGCGGTGACATTGGAATGGGCCACGTTCATGAGCGGCACGTTGCCGTTGCGGGTCTTTTTGCCCGCCGCGCCCTTGCCGTTCTTTTGGAACACGGCCGTGGCGCCGGTGACGCCGGTTTTGAGGCGGACGGTGTTGCGCAGCTTGCTGCCGCGCTGCTGATAGGCCTCGTGCACATCGGCCAGGTACATGGCGATGAACGAGTTGGCGATGCTGGTGGACATGCAATCCTCCGTGATTGGGGGTGACGGGATGATTGCCGGGTGTCCCGAGGACTTCGCCGC
>JAVBYL010000235.1 GCA_030824035.1 Humidesulfovibrio sp. | reverse complement strand
GGCACGGGCAAGACCTTCATCGCCTTCCAAATCGCCTGGAAGCTGTTCCACAGCCGCTGGAACCTGGTTGACTGGAAGAGCGGCGGCGAGCCCACCCGGCGTCCGCGCATCCTGTTCCTGGCAGACCGCAACATCCTGGCCGACCAAGCCTACAACGCCTTCTCTCCTTTTGAGGATAAAGCGCCCGGCTCGCTGGTGCGCATCTCCCCCGAGGACATCCGCCAGAAGGGCCGCGTGCCGAAGAACGGCAGCATCTTCTTCACCATCTTCCAGACCTTCATGAGCGGCCCGGACGGCAGCCCCAACTTCGGGGACTACCCTTCGGACTTTTTCGACTTCATCGTCATCGACGAGTGCCACCGGGGCGGGGCCAACAACGAGGGCAACTGGCGCGGCATCATGGACTACTTCGCGCCCGCCGTGCAGCTCGGCCTGACAGCCACGCCCAAGCGCACGGACAACGCCGACACCTACGCCTACTTCGGCGAGCCGGTGTACATTTACTCACTCAAGGAGGGCATCAACGACGGCTTCCTGACCCCGTTCAAGGTCAAGCAGATCGCCACCACCCTAGACGAGTATGTGTACACCCCGGACGACCAGCTCATCGAGGGCGAGGTGGAAGAGGGCAGGCGCTACGTCGAGACGGACTTCAACCGCGTCATCGAGATCAGGGAGCGCGAGAAGTTCCGCGTGAAGCTGTTCATGGACATGATCGACCAGAAGGAAAAGACCCTGGTGTTCTGCGCCACCCAGGACCACGCCCTGGCCGTGCGCGACCTGGTCAACCAGCTGAAGACAAGCCGCGACCCGAACTACTGCGTTCGCGTGACGGCCAACGACGGCGCGACAGGCGAGCAGTTCCTGCGGGAGTTCCAAGACAACGACAAGACCATCCCGACCGTTCTGACGACCTCGCAGAAGCTGTCGACCGGCGTGGACGCCAGAAACGTGCGCAACATCGTGCTCATGCGGCCCATCAACTCCATGATCGAGTTCAAGCAGATCATCGGGCGCGGCACGCGGCTCTACGACGGCAAGGACTACTTCACCATCTACGATTTCGTGAAGGCTCACCACCACTTCAGCGACCCGGAATGGGACGGCGAGCCCATCGACCCCGAGCCGCCAACGCCACGGCCTGCCCCAAGCGAACCAAGGCCTAGAGCCGGAGGCACGTCAGAGCCTCCAGAACGGCCGCAGAGGATCAAAGTCCGGCTGGCCGATGGCAAGGAGCGCTCCATCCAGTTCATGGCCGCTACGACCTTCTGGAGCGCCGACGGCAGGCCAATGTCCGCAGCGCAGTTCCTGGAAAGCCTCTATGGCGTGCTGCCGGACTTCTTCCAGGACGAGGACGAGTTGCGCGCCATCTGGAGCGCGCCGGACACGCGCAAGGCCTTCCTGCTTGGCCTGGCTGAGAAGGGCTTCGGAAGGGAGCCCATGACCGAGATCCAGAAGATCATCGAAGCCGAGAACAGCGACCTGTTCGACGTACTGGCCTACGTGGCCTTCGCGCTCTCCCCGTTCACCCGCGCGGAGCGAGCAGACAAGGCCAAGCACGCTGTTCAGGCCCATTTCAACGACAAGCAGCAGGGCTTCCTGGAGTTCGTGCTCTCGCAGTATGTGAAGCAGGGCGTGGACGAACTAGACCAGGAGAAGCTCTCGCCGCTGCTCCGGCTCAAGTACAGCGCCATCGCCGATGCTGCGGCGGAGCTAGGGCCGCCGGAGGATATCCGAGGGATGTTTGTGGGGTTCCAGAAGCATTTATATGAGGGGTGAATGTTCGCATAGCTTCAACACCACAGCAACATAAATGGTCACGGCAAGTTCACAGTGTGTCCACAAACGATTGAACTGGAGGGTAATATGACACGCCTTACTCTCGGAATCATTGGATCGTTGTGTATTATTGCACTACACGCTGACATGGCATTTTGCATCGGTGTTCGGCCCGGTGATGAAATGGACAGGGAAATTGAAAAATATCAAAGCCATAACTTCGGCAACTATCCAGCAGAGGCTATCGTTCGAATGGTTGGGAAGCCTGAGCATGAGCACATTTTGCAACTTGCGATGAAACCGACTGGAAAGGACAACGAGGTTGACGACCTTCTAGACTTGAGTCTCGTCCCAGACGCAATGATCTATGGTGTACGCTGGAATGACAACCCACCGTTTGTTCTTAAAGAAACGAAAATGGAAGAGTGTAAAGGACAATACATCGCTCTGCCATATAAATCCATCTGTTGGTACAAAGTTTTTGTAGATGGGGAAAAGCGGTCGAAAGGCGAAAAAAAGTCTCGTCTGATGGGATTGTTTTTTAACAAAGTAAAGAAAAGCCCAGAGTACTTTGACAAAAGTACCAACGCAGTCATACTATTACGATCTCACTTTGGGGACATGCAATTTTTACACTCTATGGCCTCCAAGCCAAAAGAGACCGCTGCAGAAACCCAGGCAAAGATTATGATGTGGGCCGAGCTGATGTGGCGAACGGCAACAGGTGAACTTGCGAGAGGGCAAGACCTTACCACGACCGGCATTGTAGGACTGGACAAGCTTTTCAGGCAGGGTGACACTCTCCAGACAATCCTCATCCCCAACAGGCCTAACCTTCAGTCACAGATCCATTTGGTAGCCCTCGGATCATTGCTCCATGTTGTGCATGACAGCTTCACGAAGTCGCATACGGAACGTGAGCTTAGCAACGGATCAAGCAGCGGGGAAGGACTCCCGGACGCACCGGGAAATGCTGTCCGTTTTTTGAATTACTCGCTCCAAAATTCGTCAGCGCATTCCGAACAGGATACCCGTCAAGCCGTTAACTTGCAGATCGTCACTGAGCTACCGAACATGGTTTCTGTTTCGCGGTCCTTGATCAGGCTACATAGCGAAGGCAAGAAGTGGGAAGAGGTAAGGCCTTATTTTTCCGCGATCTTTGCAGTTAAAGATCCGACCACCGAAACAAGTTCAGGAGGCTTTGAGTAGTTGCCAAATACTCGCTCACGCTCCCTTGTGGCACCCATTGCATCTTGTTTTTGATGCGACTTTGTGATTTTAGCGAGGGCTGGTTTCCCAGCCCTCGCTGCTCTTTATGCAGGGTTCGGCTTACTCTCAAGCCTGCCGTCAGCAAATCGCTCTGCTTCATATAGCTTCTCCGCCGTTTCCACTTCGTTGATGCATTTCATCAACGCCGGGACAATGACTGTAAGCAGCGTCGCAACCGCTAAAACGTACGCCCCCACATACCTGAGCTGGGCATAGCTCGCCATGGCAATACCTCCTTTCCCATGCCATTTTTTTACTGCCTGGTGGCAACAAGCGGCACAAATCAAAAGGATAGGCACCAATAGCGAGCCCCCACAAACGTAAAACATGTACAGAACGCGCAAGCGATTGTCACCACGTGGGACAGGAGTGGGACAATTCCCGCCCACAACGAAAACCCCTTACGACTTCCATCGTAAGGGGCTGATTTCTCTGGTGCCGAGGGAGAGAATTGAACTCCCCACACGGGGATTTTCAGTCCCCTGCTCTACCAACTGAGCTACCTCGGCATGTGTGAGAAAGGTCGTTTACCCAAACCAGCCACCCTTGG
>JAVBYL010000163.1 GCA_030824035.1 Humidesulfovibrio sp. | reverse complement strand
CGCCGCCCGCGCCCCTTCCTGCACCAGTCGCGTCAGTTCCGCAAGGTGCTTGCGGCCGCGCTCGGTGGCGGCATCGGGGAACTGGGCCTGGTCGTCCTCCACCAGGGTGACGTTTTTGCACTCCACGTAGAGCGGCGGCAGGGGTCTGCCCGTACCAGGAGTATCGCCCGCATCGGGCTCCTGGCCGGCATTAGATTCCTCGCCCGTAAGCAGCGCGTCCAGCCTGCTCTCGCCCGTGGTGGCCTCCCTGGCGAAGCGCGCGTAAGCGCGGGCCTCGGGCAACAGCCCGGCCTTCCAGGCGGCCTCCAGCAGTCGGTTGGGCGTCAGGGTGTTCACGCCAACCCACTGCGGAAGCGCATCAGGCCCCGGCTTCCCCGGCAAAGCCAGGGCGTTGTCTACGAGGGGAGTCCCCGGCAAGGCCAGGGACTCCAGCGTCCACTTGAGCGCGCGGGCGGGATTGGCGGCGGGGGAAAGCAGCGCCAGCGTGCCGGGCCGCAGCAGGCCGAGCATGGAGCCGGTGTTGTTGGTGTGCGCGCGCACCTCCTCCCCGGTCGCCCTGTCCGTGGTGATGGCGGTGAAGCGCTTTTCGCGCCGGACAAGACGCGTGACGCGGCAACCGGGCGGAAAGGGCAGCAGCAGGCGCGGAGCCGTGCGTTCAGACATGCCGGGGTTCGCCGTCCGGGCCTTGCTCCGGCTTTTTGCCCACCAGCAGCAACCCTTCGCCGGGGTACACGCGGCGGTCCTGGGGCGCGGTGGCGCGGGCGGGCGCGGGCCACACGCCGGGCACCGGCTCCGGCCCTTCCTTGGCGCAGGCCGTGGGCTCGGTATCGGCCATGACGGGCCGGGCGGAGAGGTCCACCCCGGCCACGGGTACGCTGAACTCCACCGGGATGTTGTTGGGGTCGAAGCTGTACAGCGAGTGGATGAAGCCGTGGTCCACCACCTCGGACACCCAGAACCCGGCGGCGTCCAGGCGGTCGCGCAGGGTCCACAGGTCGTCCTCCCGCTCCAGGCCCAGGGAGATGTGGTCGAAGGTGAACGGGCCCTTCACAGGCGCGCCGTGGTCCTTGTCCGGCCCGGGGGTAACGCCCGGCCACTCGAAAAAGGCGATCATGTCGCGCCCGGTGAGCTCGAAGAAGTAGTGCCGGTAGCCGGGGTGGCCCAGGCCCGCCACCAGGCGCAGGCCCAGCAGGTCGCGCCAGTAGCGGATGGTGGCGTCCATGTCGCCGGTGGCCATGGCCAGGTGGTTGATGCCGGTGTAGCGCACTGCGGGCCTCCTTTGCGTGGGTGGGCTGTGGATGACGACCCGAGCCATGCTGACGGCCCGTCTGCTCTTGGCATAGCGCGGCGCGGGTGCGCAGGCAAGTCCGGGGCTGACTGCGCGGCGGTGTTGGCTACCGGCTGCGATGCCCTCCGTCATCGTTTGCGTGGCGATCATCCGTCTGGCCATTCAGGGCGCGGGACTGGCGCGGGCGCGGGCGCTCGTCCTGGCCGAGGAACCGCCGCAGCTCGCAGGCTCCGGCCAGCAGGTATTGGGCGGCCTCGCACACGTGGGAGTAGCGGTTCTTGTCCGGCGTGTCGGCGAAGCGGGCCTCCCCGGCCAGCTGGACGCGGCGGTGGTTCCAGGCCCCGGCCATGCCCTTGATGAGCACCCGGCAGCGCGGGCTGACAATGAGTCCTGGCCTGCCGTCCACCTCCCGCGCCAGGGCCGAGGCCACGGCCTCGCGCCGCAGGAGCGGATCGTTGGTGCTGGCGGGCCGGGCGTCCAGCCCTGCCGCGCGCAAAATGTCGAAGGGCGTGCGCTCGTCGGTTTGCGCCCGCGCCGTGCCCGCCGGGTCGCCCGCTATGCGCGGGCTGAGGCCGGGGTAGCGCCCGGCGAGGAGCTCCTTGAGCGCGCTGGCGAAGCGCAGCATGCCCATGTCCGTGGCCACCAGCTCGTCCAGAATGACCCAGCGGCCATCGGGCATGCGCTGGCCCAGCACGGCCGCCGGGGTGAGCCCGAAGTCCAGCCCGACCAAGAGCGGCAGCTCCGACGCGGCCAACGGTTCCGTGGCGGCAACGTGCCGGGTCTCGTCGAACTCCGGGTACACGGGCCTGCCCTCCTGCACAAAGCCATAGCGCGCGCAGTAATACACGCGCACATGGCCCGCGCCCTTGCCGCTTATGCGCTTTTGGTAGAACCCCGGCGGCAGGTTTTCCAGGTTCTCGGCCTGCGGATTGGGCGCGAAGCGCGGCGGCTCACCCGGCCCGGCGGGGAGCTCCACCACACCCCCGGGCTGGCGGAAAAAGGCCCAGTGCTCCGGGCGCGCCTCTTCCGCCAGGTTGTGCCACCAGTGGTCGGCATCGGGCGGGTTGGTGTCCATGATGACTCCGGCCCAGGTGCAGCCGCCGTCGCGGGCGGCCGGGTAGCGCTCCACGCGGTCGCCCATGGCCTCGATGATGCTGAGGGGCATTTCGCGGGCCTCGTTGAACCAGGCCCCGGTGAGCTCCAGGGAGAGCAGCTTTTTCACGTCCTGGGGCCGGTCCAGCGCGCGGAACAGCACCTCCGCGTCCACCGTGCCGCCGTCCGCGTGGGGCAGGCGCAGGCGGTGGGCCAGGTCGGTCCAGGCGAAGGAGCCGTAAGTGTCCTCCGCAAACCAGTGCAGCCAGGTGCGCACGGTGGTGTCGCGCAATTCGCGGTAGGTGTTGCGCACGATGGCGAAGCGGGACCGACGGACGCCGTCCGGACCGGGGGCCTGGCGTCCGGCCCGGCGCAGCAGCTCCACGCAGCAGGCGCTGGACTTGCCGGAGCCCACCGGGCCCATGAGGCCCCGGTAGAAGGCGGCGGAGGCCATGAACGCGGCGATGGTGGGCGGGGCCTTGTAGCGGAGGGAGGGGCCGGAAAGAGAGGCTGGCGAAGGCGTGTGGGGGTTGGCTATGTGTTTCATCCGCCCATTCTAGCACGAAGGGCCTGTGCGGGGCGAAAATGCCCGGCCTAAGCCCATGGAAAAGAAGAGTTTTCCGTGTTGACAGGCCTCGCTGGGCCTGCACGCCAAGCGTGCGGCCGCCCTGGTGTCCAGGCCGCCAGGGCGGGCTACTCGGTCGCGGCCTCCCGGGCCAGGCGCCTGCGCCGCACGTACTCCGGGTACCAGGTGCTCATGGCCACGCCGGTGAGCATGAAGCTGTAGTTCATCACCTCATACTCCCAGTCGGGCAGGTCGTGGCGGGCCATCTTGAGCCAGGCGATGGTGGCCCCGGCGGTGAAGCACACGCCCCACACAGCGGTGAGCAGCTGGTTGGTGCGCACGAAGGAGGGGTGGGTCCAGAACTCCTTGGGGGTGTGGTCCTTGGCGTAGTCCGCTGTGAAGGGCTTGCCGATGGCCAGGGTGTACCAGGTGGAAAGCGCCAGCATGCCGTTGGCCAGCACGCCCATGTGCAGCACCGTCCACATGTGCTCCATGAACACCACGGCCACGGTGGCGTAGCTGAAGAAGATGAGGCCCGCCCAGAGGATGACGCCCCGGTGCAGCTTGAGCACGCCCATGATGACCGTGAGCGAGAAGGCCACGATGAGCCCCAGCTTGAGGCGGAACATGCTGCCGTGGGCGATGATGAGGAAGGA
>JAVBYL010000020.1 GCA_030824035.1 Humidesulfovibrio sp. | reverse complement strand
CTGGTGCGCCCCTTTGTGGAGCGCCAGGCCCAGGACCTGCTGGCCCTGGTGCGGGAGCTGCCCTGGCGGCAAACCTGCTGCCCGGTGTGCGGCGGCGCGCCGAACATGAGCGCGCTCCGGCGCGTGAACGAGGACGATGCGTTCATCCAGGCCCACGGCGGAAGGCGCTTTCTGCGCTGTTCCTGCTGCGCCACGGAGTGGACCCACAAGCGCGTATCCTGCCCGGGCTGCGGCTGCGAGGAGCCGGACGAACTGGTGGTGCTGCGCGACCCGGCCCGCCAGCATGAGCGCGCCGATGCCTGCAAGCGCTGCAAGAGCTTCATCCTGTGCCTGGACACCGGCGAGTTGGCCGATACCCCGGACCCGGACATCGCGGCGCTCACCATGCTGCCCCTGGCCATCCAGGCCAAGGAGCAGGGCTTCACGCCCCTGGCCGAGCACCCCTGGAGCAATCTCTAGGCGCAGCGGCGGCTTCACCCATTGGTGTTTCCGGGGGGAGCGGACCGGGTGGCCCTGCCGCATGCCCGCCTCCCCCTTCCTTTCAGGCCCGGCCCAGCCGGGCCTTTTTCTTGCCGCGCACCCCAATTTCCTCGAAGCGAAAAACACCTGGGCGACGACATATCACTTCAGAATGGCTATGAACAGCGGCACGGCCAGCCCGCCTGGCGGCAAAAACTGCTTAGCGTACAACCACAACGCGCGTACCGGCAAAAGGGCCCAGGATTGCTCCTCGCCCTTTGCTTTTTTGTGGTGTTTTCTTTGCTGAGCGGCCCGGTGTGGGCCAAGTGGTCAGTACTTGAGCAGCTCCAAAATGGATTCCGTGAGCTTGCCGAAGTCCGGATTCTTGCGGGTGCGCGGCCTGGGCAGGTCCACATCCAGCACCTCGATGACCCGGCCCGGGTCCTTCTCCATGACCACGATGCGGTCGGACAGGTATACGGCCTCGTCGATGCTGTGGGTGACGAAGACCACGGTCTTCCTGCGCTTTTCCCACAGGGTCAGCAGCTCGCGCTGCATCAGCAGGCGCGTGTGCGCATCCAACGCGCCAAAGGGCTCGTCCATGAGCAGCACATCCGGCGCAACCGCCAGGGCCCGGGCGATGGCCGCCCGCTGGCGCATGCCGCCGGAGAGTTCGTGGGGGTAGGCATCCCGGAACTGCGCCAGCCCCACCAGCTCCAGGTGCTCCAGAGCCTTGGCACGGGCCTCGCGCCCGCCCAGCCCCTGGAATTCCAGGCCCAGTTCGATGTTGCGCTGAATGCTGCGCCACGGCAGCAAGGAATAGTCCTGGAACACCAGCCCGATTTTCCCCGTGGGCTTGGTGATGGCCTGGCCCCGGTAGCAGATCTCGCCCTTGGTGGGCGCATCCAGCCCGGCCATGAGCCGGAGCAGCGTGGATTTGCCGCAGCCGGAAGGCCCCACGATGGACAGAAACTCATTGTCGCGCACCTCAATGCTGGTGCTGGAGAGCGCCACGATGCCTCCGTCCTGGCCCTTGGCGCGGGCCTGCGGAAAAATCCTGGAAACATCCGACACGGTGAGGGAGGGAACGGCGCTCATCAGGACTTTCCCCGCCAAAACAGCATCCGGCGCTCGCACAGGCGGAAGGCCTGGTCCATAAGCGCGCCCATGACGCCGATGGAGACCATGCCCGTGATGACTATGTCGGTTCTGGCCACCGTGTAGGCGTGGGTGATGAGATACCCCACGCCCGACAGGCTGCCGGGCAGCATCTCGGCCGAAACCAGGCACATCCACGCCACGCCCAGGCCGATGCGCATGCCTGTCAGTATGGAGGGCGAGGCCCCGGGCAGAATGACCTTGCGGAAGATGTCCCACCGGCTGGCCCCCAGCACCAGGCTGGACTCGATGAGCACCCGGCGCACGCTGCGCACGCCCTGGATGCTGCTCGTCAGCACCGGGAAAAACCCGCCGATGAAGATGATGAAGGCCATGGAGAACTTGAGATTGTTGAAGAAGATGTAGGCCGGGCCAATGTCCATGTCGAAGAGGCTGGCCGGGCTGGTGATGCCGAACCAGGCCATCATGAGTGGGGTCCAGGCAAGGGGCGGAATGGGACGGAACAAGGCCAGAAAGCTGTTCAGAAGCTTGTGCGCCGGGGCGCAGTAGCCCATGAGGATGCCGAGGGGCACGGCCAGGGCCACGGCCACAAGGTAGCCGAAGAGCACCCGCGCCAAGCTGATGCCGATGTTGGACAAAAGCGACCCCATGCCGATGATGGGCGTCAGCGGATGCGCCAGGACGGCCAGCACATCGGTGAGCCTGGGCAAAATGATGTCGTTGGCGGCCCGCACCGCCGCCGTCTCCCAGCCCCACAGAAACAGGGCCGGGACGACGAGCGGCAGGAGAAAGCAGAGGAAGCGGTTGGGCATCAGCGGCATTACTTCTTGGGCTGGCCCGCAAAGGTGAAGTCGAAGAGCTGGGGCTTCACCTCCTCAAGCTTCTTGCCCTTGAACCCGCCCTTGAACACGCCCATGCCGTCCAGAAGGTCCATGTACACCCCGGCCCAGCGCATCCAGGCCTGGGTGAAGTGCGGCAGGAACACCAGGGACGAGGCTTTGGCCGCCTCCGGGGAGATGCCGATCCACTGGGCCGTGATGCCCGCCACCTCGGCCCGGTTGGTGTTGGACCAGGTGTTGGTCTTGAGCGTCAAATCCACCAGGGCCTTCACCACTTGCGGGTTGGCCTTGATGACGTCCTCGCTGGCAACCACCACGCAGCAGGGGAAGTCGTGCCAGAATCCCTTGGGCGGCATGTCGCGCAGGTCGAACACGATCTTGCCCGCGCCCTTGCTTACCGCAACTTCCGGGAAGGGCGAGGGGCCCACGATGGCCTCCACCTGCCGGGTGGCCAGGGCGGGCAGCATGTTGCTGGTCTCCTTCAGGTCGGCCAGAAGCACCTTGGCGGTGTAGTCGTTGGGGTCCTCGGTAACCTTGACCCCGGCCTCCTTGAGGGCGCGCTCCAGCAGAATCTTGGGCGCGCTGGTGGGGCTGTGGTAGCCGATCTTCACCGGCAGCTTGCTGGCCTTCACAAAGGCCACGAAGCTGGCGAAGTCGGCATACTTGGCGTCCTTGGGGGCCACAAGCGCCATGCCCTCGGTCTGCAAAGGCGCCACGATGCGCATCTTGGTGCCCTTGTCCACGCCGGTCATTATGGCGGTCATGGAGGCCATGGCCAGGTCCACCTGCTTTTGGGCGAACATGGTGGCCGTCTCCGAGCCGCTCTTGGCCAGCACCAAGTCGATGACGGCGATGGACTTTCCACCGGACACCAACTCGAATTTCTCACGCGGGATGAGCGGCTTCAGGTACGTGCCGAAGTTCTTGAACTCCGCGCCCTTCACCGCCGCCACCATGAGGGGCGTGTGGTGGGTGGTGAGCACATAGGAGAGCTTGTAGGACGGCAGATTTTGGGCCAAGGCGTTGCCAGCCAGCAAAAGGGCGCACAGGGCGGCGCCCAAAAGGCTCAGGAGGCGCTTGCCCCACATCTTTGTGATGGTCATGGTGAATTCTCCCGGCAATTAGTTCGCTTGCAGTTCCAGGAACGCCTCGATGCGGGTGCGCAGCTGCTCCACATCGGACTCGGTGTAGTCCGTTTCGATCTTCAGGAAGGGCAGGCCCAGGTCGTCGCTCACGTGGCGG
>JAVBYL010000204.1 GCA_030824035.1 Humidesulfovibrio sp. | reverse complement strand
CTCTCCAACAGCGCCAGCACGGCCCAGGGGGAGGTGTCGGCCACAAATCCTGCGGCGCCCGCCTCGTTCCACCACTCCAGGCGTCCGGCCCCGCGCAGGCCACGGGCCAGAGCGGCATCAAGCTCGCAGACGCAGAGCGCGCCCGGCGGCAACTCATGGGCAGCCTCGCGGGCCAAGGCGCCGGAGGCCACCCCCAACAGCACGAGCCGCGCCGCACCGGAGCGCTGAAACGCCCCCAGGGTGCGCGCGGCGAGCTTGGCCAGGGCCTCCGCGCCCGGTTCCACAGGCAGGGGCAGGGGCGCGTTCGCGGCGCGGCCAGCGAAGTCGAAGGCCAGCACCTCCGCCGTGTAGGCGCTCAGGGCGGAAAAGCGGCTCATTGCGCCCCCTTGCGCGCCAGCAGGTCCAGATACAACTCGCCCAGCCGAGCGGCGATGTCCTGGGCACGGTACAGCCGCCGGGCCTTCTCGCGCCCGGCCTGGCCCATGCGGCGGGCCTCCGTTGGGTGCTCAAAAAGCCAGCGCACGGCCTGGGCGTAGTCCTCCGCCGTGGCGGCCACCAGCCCGGTCACGCCGTGCTCCACCAGCTCAAGCTGGGCGTTGTCGCGCTCGCCCAGCGCCGGGTGCGTCACCACCGGCAGCCCGCAGGCCATGGCCTCGGCTATGACCAGCCCAAAGCTTTCGCCCGTGTCGTTGGCGTGGGCCAAAACGGCCAGCCCGCCGTAGAACGCCGCAAGCTCCGCCTCCGTGGCCACCGGGGGCAAAAACTCCACGGCCCCGGCAAGGCCGTGCTCACGCACAAAGCGCTCCGCCTCCGGGATGCCGCCGATGATGCGGCAACGAAAGCCCGGCACGCTGCGCGCCAAAAGCGGCAAAATGTCCAGGGCGATGCCCGACCACTTGCCGGGGTCGGCCCTGGAGATGCGGCCCAGCACGGGCGCTTGGGCCCTCGGCCCCTCCGGCAGCAGCGCCTCGTAGCGGTCCGTGTCCACCGGGTTGTACAGCACGCCGTAGCGCGGCCACTCGGCGGGTATGCCCGTGCCCTTGGCGAACCGCTGCGCGCAGAAGTGGGAGACGAAAAGATGCGTGTCGAGGGCGCGGGCCGAGGGCGAGTCATCGTGGCGGCCAAAGACGTTGGTTTCCACCACCAGGCGCTGCGGGCCGTGGCGCAGGGGGTGCAGGAACTCCGGCTCGGCCCAGCCCGCCCGGTGGAGGTGCACGACGTCTGGCCGGAAGGCCGCCAGGGCCTTGTCCAGGCCCATGCCGATGTACGTGGCCGCGCCGCGCCCGCCCTCGCGGATCTGCGCCGCACGCGGGCCGTCCACCGGGCTGTGCACCGCCACCTCGAAGCGCTCCGGGTCCAGGTGCCGCACCAAAAGCTGCATGACCTTCTCCGTGCCGCCCAGGCCCAGGGACTTTACGGCGTGGAGCACGCGGATGCGCCCGCTATCGGCGCTGCCCGCGCTCATGGGCGGGCCTCGTCCTCAGAGGTGATTTCAGAGGTGATTTCGGGGCAGGCGTGGTCAGCACCTGGGAGGGCAGGCGCGAAGGGCGTGGCGAGCATGGCCTCGATATCCGCGAGCATCTTGGTGCGCAGGGCGTCCGCCGCGCCCCGGTCGGTCATGGCCATGTCGATCTGCCGGGTGTGGACCAGCAGGTAGCCCAGGATGCGCAACCGGTCCAGGATGTAGGCGTGATTGCGGCTTTCCACCTTGGCGAACAGGTTGTCCTGCCGCAGCTTGATCTGGAAATCATAGCGCTCCAGCACCTCGCCGATGAGTTCCGCACGCAGCACGCGCCGGTTTTCATCCGCCGCGCCGCCGCTGAACTTAAACCCGGCGTAGCTGTCGAAGTCGCCCTCGGAAAGCATGGACTCGATGGTGGTGAAATGGAAACCGAAGCGCGCGTTGAGGCAGGCGTAACGGCTGGAGATCATGAACACGTTGCGCTCGGTGAAGGCCCCGCCGCCGCCCTCGCCCAGCTCCGGGTTCATGGTGGCCTGCAAAAACACGTTCATCATGCTGCCGCCGCTGGCGGCGGGCGGCCCGGCCCAGGGCACGGCCACCACGCCCTCCCAAATGGCCAGCATGGGCGGGCAGGCGATGTCGTCCAACCGCACGAAGCGGTCCGGAACCTCGTGACGAAAGCCGTCGTCGAGGTTGATGATCCACCACTGCATGGGCACCTTGCACACAAGCTGCTTGCTGGCCTGGCTGGTCAGCCCGTGGCGCGCGCCAAAGTCGAACATGTCGCGCACGCTCATCTCATGGGCGAAGCGCGTGATGTCGTGGTACGTGGCGCAGTGCTCGGGGTCGAAGGTGTCGGCCTCGGGATCGGTGAGATTCAGCGGCAGGATGAGCCGGGTGACCTCGCGCAGGGTCTCGAACACCGGGCTGCCTTCCATGACGCTGCCGCGCACCTCCTGCTGGGCCAGCAGGGACTCCACCCTGCCCTCGTAGATGCGCCTGCCGTCCGCGTCCACGGTCAGTTCCTCGCCCTCGGCAAAGCGCGTGGATGCGCCCGGCACATCGAAAAGCGCGGGCACGCCGAACTCGCGGGCCACGTTGGCCAAATGCCCGGTGATACCGCCCTGCTCCGTCACCAGGGCCGAGGCGCGGGAAAGCAGCGCGGCCCAACGCGGCAGGGCCATGGGGGTCACCAGCACCGCGCCCTCGGGGAAGCGCAGGGCGTCCACCTCCTTGCGCGCCACAAACACCTGCCCATGCCCAACGCCGGGGCTGGCCGTCACCCCGCCCGCAAAACGCTCCACCGCACCGGGCACGGCGTGTTCGAAAGACGCCCCCCCCGCATGAGTGGTCATTTGCTGCAGGGGGCGGCACTGCAAAAGAAAAATATGGCCCGCCATGTCCACGGCCCACTCGATGTCCTGGGGACCGTCGTACGACTTCTCCAGCACTTGGGCCATGTCCGCCAGCGCAAAGGCCTGCTCGTCCGTCAGGGAAGGCAGGGCTGCCTCGGCCTCAGGCACTGCCTCGCGGCGCAGGCCTTCGCCCTCGTCCGGCACGGTGCGGCTGTCCTTGTGCTTGATGACGCGCTCGCGCATGGTCCGGGTCGCCCGGTCCACCACAAACATATCCGTGGGCGTTGTGCCGTCCACCACCGCCGTGGGCAGACCCCACACGGAGTTGATGTAAACCGAGGCGTCGCGCACGTTGAGCGGATTGCGCGAGTACATGACCCCGCCGGCCCGCGCGTCCACCAGTGCCATGCAACCCACGCACATGGCCACGTCCTCGTCGCGGATGCCCCGGTTCAGACGGTAGCTCATGGCGTGCAGGGTGTGCTTGCTGGCCACGATCTCCTTGTAGGCGTCAAGGATGTTCTCCGGCCGCACGCCCAGCAGGCTCTTGAACTGCCCGGCGAAGGTCGTCCCGGCCGCGTCCTCCCCCAGGGCGCTGCTGCGAAGCGACACGCGCACCGAGCCCACGGGCCCGCCAGCATCGGCGCAGAGGCGCTCGTAGGCATCGGCAATGGCCTGGGCGAGGTCGTCCGGCACGCTGGCGGACATGATGCGCTGCTGGATTTCAGAGGAGAGGCGGAAGCGCGCGTCGAGGTTGTCCTCATCCAGGGAAAGCAGGCGGGAGTTGATCTCGGCCTGGAGGTCGCCGTGGGCCATGAAGGCCTCGTACCCGGCGGCGGTGATGAC
>JAVBYL010000082.1 GCA_030824035.1 Humidesulfovibrio sp. | reverse complement strand
CTCCGGGCGCGGGTCAGCCCGCCAGGGCAAGGTGAAGGCCGGGAAGCTTATCCCCCTGCGTCCCGCCAATGACGACTAAGCCTTTGATGGCGTAGGAAAAATAGCGGACCTTATCCACGAAGTCCACGGCCTCGAAGCCACGGCATAGGCCGTAGCGGGTCTTGCGGGCAATCTCCGCATCCGCGAGCTTGGGCAGGGTGCCGCGCACCCGCAGCCAGTCGGGCAGCATGGAGTTTTCGCCGCGCGCCAGACTTATGGCGTCCAGCACGTGCCCTTGGCCCACGTTGAAGGCCGCCAGGGCCAGGTACTGCGCATCGTCCTCGCCGTAGCCCATTTCCGCAAAGCCCTCCCGCAGGATGGCCAGGTAACGCGCCCCAGCGGCGATGACCTCGGCGTTGTCCTCCGGGTTCTGCACGCCCAAATGTTCCAGGGTGGTGCTGGTCATCTGCATCAGCCCGCGCACCCCGGTGGCGCTCACCGCGTTGGGGTTGAAGTGCGACTCCTGGTGGATGACGGCCATGAGGATGAAGGGGTCGATTTTCCATTTGCGCGCGGCCTTGCGGATGGCCAGGGCCAGGGGCTGGGCGTTCTGCGTCAGGGTGCGGCGCAAAAGCTCCATCTCCACGGGGTCCGGGTCCTCCGGCAGGTAGCCCAGGGTGTGCTCGCGCAGGGCGGCCAGGGTTCCGTCCTCCTTCGCCCCCTGCCAAAAGGCGCGCATGGCCTCGTCCAGCCGGGGCACATCCGTGCGCCAGAGGAAGCGGTACGAGGCGGACTGGCCCGTGGGGGCCGTGTCGCGCACCTCCGGCAGCAGGGGAATCAGCATCAGCAGGGAGTCCAGCGGCAGGGCGGGGGCCTCGTCCGGGTCGTGGGAAAAGGACTGCGCCACGCGCAGCAGCTCGTCCAGGGCAAGGGAGGGCGGCTGCCCGGGTCTGTAGCTGGTTTCCCAGTCCACGGCGTAGATGGGCTGGGTGTCGTACTGCGGGCCATAGGCCACCTTGCGGCTTTGCCTGGTGGAGTTGGCCGGGGGGGCTTGCGCCTCGGTGGCGTTTTCTTGCGGGGCCACGCCCAGGGCCAGGCCCACGTGCGCCCGTCCCAGTTCGACCAGATCCACGGCCTGCTCGGGCGTATCCGTGTACACCAGCTCCACCCGCACGCCGTGCTGCTGGGCAAAGCGGCGCAGCAGCTCGCGCTCCGGGCCGTGCTCCCCGGTTATGCGCGCCTGGCGCGGGGCGGCCACGATGAGCGTTTCCGGCAGGGGCAGGGAGAGGGCGTAATGGATGATCAGCCCGGCCAGGGCGAGGGAGAGCAGGCCCAGCACAAGACGCTCGCGTTTGGTCGCGAGGCACGTGTGGGGTGGTGCGGACTGGCCGGTTGTTGACATGAGCTGATTCCTCTTTTACGCAATTCTGCTGCTTGCCGCAAATAAGACGGCTTCCGTGATACGGCAAGTAGCTACAAGGAGACTCTCATGTCAAATATCGTGGTCTTCGGGTCGCAGTGGGGCGACGAGGGCAAGGGCAAGATTGTGGATATGCTGGCCCAGGAATCGGCCGCCATCGTGCGCTTCCAGGGCGGCAACAACGCCGGGCACACCCTGGTGGTGGCTGGCGAGAAGTGCATCCTGCACCTGATCCCCTCGGGCATTCTGCACCCCGGCAAGGTGTGCCTCATCGGCAACGGCGTGGTGCTGGACCCGGAGGTCTTCCTGCACGAGATCGACAAACTTGCCGCCAAGGGCGTGGATGTTTCGCCCGCCCGCCTGATGATAAGCAAGAAGACGCACGTCATTTTGTCGTACCACCGCGCCCTGGACGTGGCCCGTGAGGCCCTGCGCAGCGGCGGCACCAAGATAGGCACCACGGGCCGGGGCATTGGCCCCTGCTACGAGGACAAGATGCACCGCTGCGGCATCCGCGCCGGTGACCTGGCCAACCCGGAGCTGCTGCGCGAGAAGATCGCCCGCGCCCTGGAGGAGAAGAACGTCCTGTTCAAGGGGCTCTACGGCTGTGAGGTCATGGACGCCGAGCAGATCTACCGCGAGCTGCTGCCCATCGCCGAGCGCATCCGCCCCTACCTGGGCGATGTGTCCTCGGCCATCCAGGCGGCCACGGCTGGCGGCGGCACGGTGCTGTTTGAGGGCGCCCAGGGCACGCACCTGGACATCGACCACGGCACGTACCCCTTCGTCACCTCGTCCACCACGGTCTCCGGCAATGCGGCCTCCGGCTCCGGCTGCTCGCCGCGCATGCTGGAGCGCATCATCGCCATTGTGAAGGCGTACACCACCCGCGTGGGCGGCGGCCCCTTCCCCACGGAGCTGTTCGACGCCACCGGCGACTACCTGCAGGAGAAGGGCGGGGAGTTCGGCGCCACCACGGGCCGCAAGCGCCGCTGCGGCTGGCTGGACATGGTCGTCCTGCGCGAGAGCGCCCGGCTGAACGGCCCCACGGAGCTGGCCGTGACCAAGCTGGACGTGCTCTCCGGCCTCAAGGAACTCAAGATCTGCGTGGCCTACGAGTACCAGGGCCAGACCGTGCAGTACCCGCCCCAGGAAGAGAACGGCATGGCCTTCGTCACCCCGGTGTACGAGACCCTGCCCGGCTGGGAGGAGGACATCACGGCCTGCACCAGCTTTGCCGACCTGCCGGAGAACGCCCGCAAGTACCTGGTGCGCATGGAGCAGCTCTCCGGCGTGCCCATCGGGCTTGTTTCCGTGGGGCCGGACCGCGCACAAACCTTCGGACGCGGCTAGCGCCGGGTTCTGGACATGAACGCCACGGGCGACGGGGTTGGAGTGGACGGACAGGTGCTTGCGCGCATGCGCACCCTGTCCGCCCGCCCGCCGCAGAGCCTCGTCCTTGAGGGCGGCACCGCGCCGGAACGCGTGGCCGCCGCCCTGGCCTGGGCGCGCACGGTGAACTGCGGCCAAAAGGGCTGCGGAACCTGCGGCGTTTGCCGCCAGATAGAGGAGCACGTGTTCCGCGACCTCATCGTGGTGGACAAGGCGTTTTTTGAGGAAGACCCCAAAACGCCCAACACCGACAAGATCCGCGCGCTCCTGCCCGTTTGGGGGCAGCCCCCCCACGGCGAGGGCAGCCGCGTGACCATCTTTGTGGAAGCGCAGGACCTGCACCCGGCCATTGCCAACCTGCTGCTGAAGACCCTTGAGGAGCCCAGGCCGGGCAATGTGTTCGTGCTGCTTGCGCCCCAGCGGGAGCGCCTGCTGCAAACCCTCGTCTCGCGCAGCTTTGTGCTCACGCTGCCCTGGCCCCAGGCCGGCCAGGCGGAGCCGGACGCCCAGGACTGGGTGCGGGCCATGCTGCACTTTTGGGACACCGGGCAGGGCTGGTTTGAGCGCACGGGCAACAAGGGCGCGGCCGACAGGCCCCTGGCCCTGCGCATCCTGGCCCTATGCCAGGCGGAGCTTGCCCAGGCGCTGATGCTTGGCGCCAGCGCGCCCACTGCCATCGCCAAGCGGCTGGCCAAGCTTGGCCCGGCTGGCCTGCGGAGGTTTGACCTGGTACTGGCGGCCGCGCAGGACGCGCTGAACCAGCCCACGGTGATGCCCGCGCTGGTGCTGGACTGGATGGCCACGAGCATGATGCCGGGTGTAATTCCGGCCGCGCCCGTGCCCCGGCCGAAAGCGCCCGCCCACCGCGCCTAAA
>JAVBYL010000225.1 GCA_030824035.1 Humidesulfovibrio sp. | reverse complement strand
GACGAGGTCGCCTCCATCGAGATTGCCACGCGCAAGGAGACCTATGCCCTTGTGCGCGAGCAGGGGGGCTGGGTGGTGCGCCTGGCGAACGCCACGGAAGACTCCATCCCCATCCCGGCTGATAAGGCCAAGATAGAGGGGCTGCTGGCCGCCATAGCCCACAACCGCCCCACGCAGAACCTGGGGCCGCAGCAGGCCATCGATCCCGCCGTGTACGGGTTTGACAACCCGGCGGTGCGCCTGTTGCTCAAGTCCTCTTCCAAGGACTTGCACGATGTGCTGCTGGTGCTCGGCAACGAGACGCCCACCGGCGCGGCCATCCACGCCCAGTGCTCGCTTTCGCCAGGCACTGTGGTGTTGCTCGATGCCAACGTGCTGCATCAGTTTGGCAACCCGGCGGAACATTATTTCGATGCGCACCTGCTGCCCCTACAGTCGGAGGAAGCCCAGCGCGTGAGCTTCACGGGCGCCACTGGCTCCCCCTGGGTGCTGGAGCGCCAGGACGACACCTTTATCTTTACCGCGCCCGAGGCCCTGCGCGGCACCAGCATTGGCGCCTCCGAGGTGCGGCTGTACCTGCACAACCTGGCCGCCTTCACCGCGGACAGCATTCTGACCGGCCCGGCCAGCCCGCCCGCCGCCAAACCGCAGTTTTCCGTGGAGGTTTTGGCCACCAAGGGCGGCACGGCGCAGCGGGTGGAGTTCTTCGCCCCCGGCGAAGACCAACTCGCGTTCGGTCGGTCCACCTGGCATCCCACGGGTTTTCTTGTGGATAAGGACAAGGCCAGGAGCCTGTACCGCATGGCCTTCGACATGCAGTGGCGCGGTGTGCTGGGGGTCGATGCCTCGCGCATCGAGCGCGCCCGCGTGTATTCCGTACAGGGCAACCAGACCCTGAACGTGGACAAGGGGCCGGAGGTTTGGGTGGAGCGCGACACGGGACGCCAGATCCCGGGTATTGACATAACGCTTTGGCGTCTTAAAGAATTACGTGTTGAGGCGGAACCAGAGATACGCTTGGCGTACCCGGCCGAGCTCCGGCTTGTTTTGGAGCTTTTCGGCAAGGACCCCAAGCCTTTGTCTGTTTTTTCATTCTACGTTGACCCCCGGCTCCCAGCCGGACAATGCTGGCTCAAGCCCGGGCAGGAAGAAGCGTATTATCCTGTGGGCACGCAAATCATCGAGGACCTGCTGGGGCACTTGCCCCCGCGCGCGCACAAACCCGCCCCCCCAGTGGAAGCGGCGGGCGAACAGCGCAAACCATAAGAGCGAAGGAGCATTCCATGGCGAGAATCACCGTTGAAGATTGCCTTGAGAAAGTCGGCAACCGTTTTCTGATCGTCCAGATGGCCATCAAGCGTGTGAAGCAGTACCGCGAGGGCTATGCTCCCCTGGTCGAGTCCCGCAACAAGGAAGCCGTCACCGCCCTGCGCGAGATCGCCGAAGGCAAGGTTCTGCCTGGCGCCTCCATCCCCGAAGCGGGCATCTTTGTCGAGCAGCCCAAGTCTTAGCCCATGTCCAAGCGTGACTTCTACGAAGTCCTCGGGGTGGCCAAGTCCGCCTCCGAGGATGAACTGAAAAAGGCATACCGCAAGCTGGCCTTCGAGTTTCACCCGGACCGCAACCAGCACGACCCGGAGGCGGAGCAGAAGTTCAAGGAGGCCGCCGAGGCCTACGACGTGCTCCGTGACCCGGAGAAGCGCCAACGCTACGACACCTTCGGGCACGATGGAATGAACGGCGGCGGCGGGTTCCGCTCGTCCGAGGACATCTTCGGCTCCTTCAGCGACATCTTTGGCGAGGTCTTCGGCTTCTCCACTGGTGCGCGCGGAGGCGGCCGCCGGGCCCAGGCCGGCGCGGACCTGCGCTACAACCTCACCATCACCTTCCGCCAGGCGGCCAAGGGCGATGAGGTCGACCTGCGCATTCCGGTGAGCGTTCCCTGCGGCGAGTGCAAGGGCACCGGCGCGGAGCCCGGCTCGGACATGTCCGACTGTCGCCAGTGTCGCGGAACCGGCCACGTGCAACAGGCCCAGGGCTTCTTCCGCATCTCCGTCACCTGCCCCAGCTGCCATGGCCGGGGCAAGATCATCACCAAGTTCTGCGCCACCTGCCGTGGCGGCGGGCTTGTTTCGGAAACGCGTGAGCTCAAGGTGCGCATTCCCGCCGGTGTGGACGACGGCTCGCGCCTGCGTCTGCGCGGTGAGGGCGAACCCGGCGTCAATGGCGGCCCCCACGGCGACCTGTACGTTGTCATCAGCGTGGAGCAGGACAAGACCTTCGACCGGCACGGCCAGAACCTCATCGTGCGCAGGGACATCAGCTTTGTGCAGGCCTCCCTGGGCGACAAGATCGAGGTGCCGACCCTGGACGATCCCATCACCGTGGACATTCCCAAGGGCACGCAGAGCGGCGAGGTGTTCCAGCTGCGCGGGCTGGGCATGCCCCACCCCGGCGGCGGCCGCAAGGGCGACCTGCTCATCGAGGTGAAGGTGCTGACGCCCACGGGCATCTCGGCCAAGCAGGAAGAACTGCTGCGCGAGTTCGCCCGGCTTGAGGAGGAAAAGCCCCTCAAGAAGGCCAAGAACTTCTTCAAGAAGGCCAAGGAAAAGGTCCTGGGAGACTAGGGGGAACGCATGACCAACGAGTTTTCGCATCTGGATGACGAGGGCCGCGCGCGCATGGTGGATGTTTCCGCCAAGAGCGAGAGCCTGCGCATCGCCAGGGTCCGGGCCGAGGTGCTGCTGAACGCCCAGACCATGCGGCTGCTCGTGGACAAGGCGCTCCCCAAGGGCGAGGTGCTGGGCACGGCGCGCATCGCCGGAGTTCTGGCGGCCAAGCGCACGTCGGACCTCATTCCCCTGTGCCACCCGCTGCCCCTGGAATTCGCGGATGTCACCTTCGAAATCGACGAGGCGGGCGGCCGGGTGCTCATCGAGGCCGAGTCGCGCACCAGCGCAAAAACCGGCGTGGAGATGGAAGCCCTGCTCGCCGCGCAGGTGGCCGCGGCCACCATTTACGACATGTGCAAGGCCGTGCAGAAGGATATCCGCATCACCAACTGCCGCCTTGTGTTCAAAAGCGGCGGCAAGAGCGGCACCTTCCAGGCCGACTAGTCCCAAACACAACGGACATTCAGGCCCGCTCCGGCATTACCGGGGCGGGCTTTTCTTTTGTCGTGGGATTGAGCTCCGTTGGGGTGCTCAGCCGGGCTGGCACTGACGCAGAATGTCCGCCAGGCCCTCCTGGGCGCGGGCAAGCTCCGCCGGGGTGGTGCAGGCGGGCGGCATAAGGTACACCACGTTGCCCATGGGCCGGATGAGCAGGCCGCGCTCCAGGCACTGGGCCTTGACGACCGGGCCGATTTTGGCGTGGTAGTCGCTGGCGTTATCGTTCCCGCCGGGCTGGCCCAGGTTCACGGCGGCGATGGAGCCCAGGCGGCGCGGGCGGCTGATGCCGGGAATGCGCGCCAGCTCGTCCAGCCAGGGGCCGTGGGCCGCGTGGATGCGCTGGATGCGCCCGAGGGTTCCCTCGGTTTCAAAAAGCGCCAGCGAGGCCAGGGCGGCGGCGCAGCCCAGGGGGTTGGCGGTGAAGGAATGCCCGTGGGCGAAGGCGTTGCGGAAGTCCGCCCCCAGGAAGCTCTCGTAAATGCGCGCGCTGGCCACCGTGGCCGCCAGGGGCAGAAAGCCCCCGGTGAT
>JAVBYL010000327.1 GCA_030824035.1 Humidesulfovibrio sp. | reverse complement strand
CTCGCCTCCCTCGGCGTCAAGCCGGAGGACCTGGACCGCTTGGCGCAGTTCGCCATGAACGACCCCTGCATGGTCACCAACCCAAAGACCTCAACGGTGGAGGAAATCCGCGCCGTGTTCGAAAATGCCCTCTAACGGCCCAAACGACCGCGAAAGCCTGCGCAACAGGCTCATTGGCCTTGGCGAGCGCTCCGTCGCCAAGAGCTACTATCCCGAGCTGCAAAAACGCCTGGACGACCTGGAGCGCTTCCGCGCCGTGGTGAACCACGCCAACGACGCCATCTTCGTGTTCGCAACGGAGAGCTGGCGCGTGGCGGACGTGAACGAGACCGCGCTGGTGCTGCTTGGCCTGGAGCGCCAGGAGGCCCTTGGCGCGCACATCTCCGATTTTTTTCTGCCGGAGATAGCCGCCCGCTACGCCAACGCCCTGCCGGAAGACAACCACCTCACCTTCCGCAACGGCCACATCGTCACCTGGCTCACCGGCAAGGAGGGCCGCCGCACGCCCATCGAAATCACCGTCACGGTGCACCGCTTCGCCGGCACGGGCTACGCCGTTGTGGTTGCGCGCGATGTGACCATGCGCCAGCAGATGGAAGCCGAGCTGGACAAGAGCCGCCGCCTGTTCGCCTCCTTCATGGAGCATTCCCCGGCCATGGCAGCCATCAAGGACCTGGAGGGCCACTATATCTTCGCCAACCCGGCCTTCGCGGCCTGTGTGGAGCGTAAGCCCCAGGACATCATCGGCTGCACCGACGAGGACCTGTGGGCCCCGGAGGTTGCAGAGAACCTGCGCGAGAACGACAGGTTCGTGCTGGAGCAAAAGAAGCCCCTGTTCATTTTGGAGCACACGCGCCTACTGCGCGGCGGCCTGCCCCGCTACCTGCAGGTTTCCAAGTTCCCGCTGGTGCAAAACGGCGTCACCTTTGCCGTTGCGGCCATCGCGGTGGACATCAGCGTGCAGATTCAAACCGAGCAGGCCCTGCAACACAGCGAGGAGCGCTACCGCATCGTGGCCGAGTACAACCACGACATGGAGTGCTGGCTGAGCCCCACGGGGCAGATGTTGTACGTCAGCCCCTCGTGCGAGCGCATCACCGGCTACCCCACGGAGCACTACCTGGCCGACCCCAAGGCCCTGGAGAAGCTCATCCACGCCGACGACCTGGAAACCTGGCGGCACTTCCACAGCGCCGTCCTCTCGCAGGAAAACGACGCCCTGGACTTCCGCATAACCAGGCAGGACGGCTCCGTGCGCTGGGTCAACGAGGTAAAGCGCGAGGTGATGGGCGGCAACGGCGGCTCCCTGGGCAGCCGCATCAGCCTGCGCGACATAACCGACCGCAAGCGCATGGAGCTGGAACTGCGCCACCTGGCTCTGCACGACCCCCTCACGGGCCTTGCCAACCGCTCTCTGTGCCTGGACCGCATCCGCCAGGCCATGGCCCGCGCACGCCGCCGCCAGCCGTATTACTTCGCCCTGGTCTTCCTCGACCTGGACCGCTTCAAGATCCTCAACGACAGCCTGGGCCACAGCTTTGGCGACAGGGTGCTCATCGCCGTGGCGGAAACGCTGCAAGACTGCGTGCGCGGCCTGGACACGGTGTCCCGCTTCGGCGGCGACGAGTTCGTCATCCTGCTGGAGGAGCTCAACACCCCGCGCGAGGCGGTGCAGGCCATCCAGCGCATCCGCCAGTCGCTTTCGCAGCCGTTCAGCGTCGATGGGCACGAGGTGCAGCTCACGGCCAGCCTGGGCCTCACCCTTGGATCCCAGGACGCCGACACCCCGGAGGACCTGCTGCGCAACGCCAACGTGGCCATGCACCAGGCCAAGAAGGCCGGGCGCAACCGGTTCAAGTCCTTCACCAATGCCATGCTGGACCGTGCGAGCAGGCTGCTGCACCTGGAAACGGACCTGCGCCGCGCCATTGCCAAGAACGAATTCCACCTTGTGTTCCAGCCCATAGTGCGGCTGGACAAAACCGCCGGGCTGCACGGCTTCGAGGCGCTCATCCGCTGGGACCACCCGGACAGGGGCCTCATCTCCCCGGCGGAGTTCATCCCCGTGGCGGAGGAGACCGGCCTCATCGTCGAGATAGGCAAGTACGTGCTGCTCACCGCCTGCAAAACCCTCAAGACCTGGCGCGAGGCGACCGCGGACATCGGCGAGCTCGTCATGTCGGTCAACCTCTCACCCCGGCAGTTCTCGGACTCCTCGCTGGTGGAGTCCGTCACGAGCATTTTGAGCGAAACCGGCCTGCCGCCCCAGGCCCTCAAGCTGGAGATCACCGAGACGGCCATCATGGACAACGCCAGCACAGCCGTGGACAGGCTGCGCAGACTGAAGAGCCTCGGCATCGCCCTTTCCATCGACGACTTCGGCACCGGCTATTCGTCCATGAGCAGCCTGCAGCAGTTCCCGCTGGATACGCTCAAAATCGACCTCGGCTTCATCCGGCGCATGAACGCAAGCCTGGAGGGATTGGAGATCGTCAAGGCCATCATCAGCCTGGCGCACTCCCTGCGCTTGCAGGTGGTGGCCGAGGGCGTGGAGCGGGAGGACCAGCGCGACGTGCTGACGGAGCTGGGCTGCGAGTTCGCCCAGGGCTACCTGTACGCCAAGCCGCTGCCGCAGTCCCAGGCCTGGGAATACCTCCTCAGCTGCCACGGGGGCTGCCCCCTGGCCAAGGCCTGAACCACAGGGCTCAGCGCGCGCCGAGGAACATATCGAAGGGCGTGGGGCTTGGTGTTATGAAGGGTGTTTGAAGCACCAAAACCGCGCCAGGCGCAGGCCAAAGCACGTTCAACATGCCACTCTCCGCCGTGGAGGCCAGAGGAATGCCCCGCAGCTCCAGCTCCGCCACCACGGCGCTGTTGGGGAAGTGGTACATGTTCTGCGGCCCGCAGCTCACCAAGGCCTGCCCAGGCGCAACACCATCGTACAGCATGCCGGAATAGCTGGACTTGGAGCCGTGGTGCGGCAACAGCAGCACCTCCGCCCGCAGGTCGCGCCCGGCATCCACCATGTCCTCTATGCCTGTGCGCTGCACATCGCCCGGCAGCAGCGCCAGGGGGTGCCCGCGCCACACCAGCCGCAGCACCAGCGAGTTCTCGTTGCTGTTGCGGGAGGCGAAGGTTGCGGCGGGGTGGAGCACCTCCATCTGCACGTCATCCCCAAGCGCGATGCTCCGGCCCGCCACCAAGGCCTCAGGAGCGAGGCCACGGGCGGCAAAGGCAGCGCTGAACTCCTCGCCCAGCTCGCCCCTTGGGAGCTGGCCGTTGGTGTAAAGTGCGCCCGCCTGGAACTGGCGCAGGATGTATGCAAGCCCCTGGGCGTGGTCCGCGTCGGGGTGGCTCAAAAACACGGCGTCCAGCCTTGGCGGCCGCCCCCAGGTGAGCACCGGGCCCAGCACGGAGCGCCCGAGGTCAAAGGTGCGGCTCAGCGTGCCGCCGCCATCCACAAGAATGCGCGCACCGCCCGGCAGGCTCACCAGCACGGCCTGAGACTGCCCGACATCCAGCACGGACAGGCGGACCTCGTCGCGGGCGTCCTGGCGCAACATAAGCGCGTGCGGAACGACCATGAGCAGCAGCCCGCCCACGATGAGCGCCCAGGGCGCGGCATGGGGCCTGCGCCAATACGCGGGCACAAGGCAGAACACCACGGCGGCGCCCAGCATCTCCGGCCACAGCGGCCGC
>JAVBYL010000021.1 GCA_030824035.1 Humidesulfovibrio sp. | reverse complement strand
AACATCCCCACGGAAATCTTCCGCTACTTCGACCTGCTGGAGCACGTGGACATCGTCATCCCCTTCCTGTTCAACAGGGAAACCCGTTCGCCCATCCGCAACATCATCTCCTACCTCTACCGGGCCATCATCAATACATCCTTCTTCGTCAACCTGAACTACACCAACGGCACGGTGCTGTACCGGCGCAATATCCTGGCGGAGATGTCTTCCCGCAGCGGCGGCTTCTTCTTTCAAACGGAGATCCTCGTCACGGCCATCAAGCAGGGCTATCTGTTCGCGGAGGTCCCCTACCGCGTTGGCACGCGCGAGGGTGGCAAATCCACTGCGGTGAAGTTCCCTTCCTTCGTTGGCGTGGTCAAAGGCTACCTTTCCCTCATGTGGGACGTGTGGATGGGAAAGCGCCCGGAGCTTTCCAAAAACTATTTCGCGGGCAGCGCAACCTGCATCCGCAGACGGCAAAAGTAACGGGAGACCGAGTAGCACATGGAAAAACTCATTCTGGACGGACACAAGCTGGCTTGGCATCAGGAACGCGTCGAGGCGTGGCTTCGCGGCGAGCGGGTCGCCCCCATCACCATCGACTGCGCCCTGACTAGGCGCTGCTCCTACAAATGTGTTTACTGCTACGGCCAGTTGCAGGAAAACCTGCGGCGTGAGTTGTCCCTGGACGCCATCTACAGGTTCCTGGACGACGCCGCCGAAATCGGCGTCAAGGCCGTGAGCTTCGTCAGCGATGGCGAAAGCACCTGCAGCCCCCACCTGTACGAAGCCATCAAACGTGGCGCGGCCAACGGCCTGAGCATGGCCCTGGGCACCAACGGCTATCTGCTGGCCCCGGACAAGTTGGAGGAGATCCTCCCGCTGCTCACTTACCTGCGCTTCAACATCTCCGCCGGCGACCCCGCCCGCTACGCCTACATCCACGGCTGCAAAGAGGCCTGTTTCCACCGCGTCACGGACACCATCAAACAGGCTGTGGCCATCAAGCGCAAGAACAATCTTGCGGTCACCCTGGGCCTGCAGATGGTGCTGATGCCGGACTTCGCCGACCAGATCCTCCCCCTTTCCCAGTTGGGCAAGGAGCTGGAGGTGGACTACCTCGTCATCAAGCATTGCAGCGACGACGAGGACGGGAGCCTGGGCGTGGAGTACGACCGCTACTTCGCCATGGAGGAGCTGCTCAAGCAGGCCGAGGCCATGAGCACGGACACCTATATGGTGAAGGCCAAGTGGTCCAAGATAATGAGCGGCGGGCAGCGCTGCTACAGCCAATGCTACGGCCCCCCGTTCATCCTGCAGATGTCCGGCACCGGCCTTGTGGCCCCCTGCGGCATGCTGTTCAACGACAAGTACAACCGCTACCACATCGGCAACATCATGGACACCTCCTTCAAGGAGATGTGGCAGGGTGAGCGCTACTGGGAGGTCATGGACCTTATCGCCTCGGACAAGTTCGACGCAAAAACCATGTGCGGCTCCCTGTGCCTGCAGCACAAGGTCAACGAGGCCCTGTGGACCATCAAGAGCCAAGGCATCGACGTGCTGCGCAAGGGTGAGGACGCCCCCATGCACATGAACTTCATCTAGGCGGAAGGCTATGCCCATTTTGTTCGTCGGGGCGCTGCTGTCCATCGTGCCGGTGCTGCTGCACTGGCTGGTGTGGCGCGTGTACCTGCCGCATAGGCAAACCCGCGCCATCGTGCTCATCTTCCTGGCAGTGGACGCATTGCTGCTGTTGGGCCTGGCGCAGCAGCAGGGGTCGCTTTCCGGCGCGCCGGGAGCCCCGGCCCTCCTCGTTTACCTGCACATCGGCCTGTTCATGTTCGCCCTGCTGTGCTGCTACGTCATCACCTACACGGCCCTGGAAGCCGACAGCCCGACCATCGTCATGGTCAAAATGCTCGACGAGGCTGGCCCGAATGGGTTGCCCGTGGAGACCTTCCTGGCTCGACTTGACGACAACGTGCTGGTGCTGCCGCGCATCCGCGACCTGGAGCGCGACCACATGGTGCGCGTGGTGGGCGGCCGCTACCATATGACCCCCAAAGGCCGATACATGGCGCTGACCTTCAACACCTTCGCCCGTGTCCTGGGCGTTGGCTTGGGAGGCTAGCGTGGACACCTCGCACCTGCCGCATCTGTTCAGCCCCATCGCCGGACTCCTGCTCAACAGCGCCACCCAGATCCTGCGGGGCAGACGCCCCGGCGCCAGTCTGCTGCGATCCATCTTCCTGGGCTTTGCCGTCGGCGGCGGGGCCACCCTGGCCTTGGATGCCGCGCTGTTCAATGCGCAGGCAAACCAAGGCACCTCCCTGCCGGAAATTGTGGCCTTCAACCTCTTTTTGTACGGCATGCTGGGCTATTGCTACTTCCATACCATCAACTTGGCCATCACCGCCCGGCGCATCCGCATCCTGCGCAGCATCGCCCGCTCTGCCACGCCGCCCACCGAGGCGGACATCGTGCGCAGCTACAATTCCCAGGAGATGGTCCACAAGCGCATAGACCGGCTGCTCAAGAGCGGCCAGATTCATGAGCGCAATGGGCGGTACCACATCCGCAAAGGCGCTATCTGGACCATGACAATGCTGCTCTATGCATTGCGGGTCTGCGTGTATGGAGCCAAAGGGGCGGCGCAAAGACGATGAAAATCTGCTTCATTCAAAAAGGGGCCTTCCCCTACTTCGGCGTCATCGAGCTCTCGGGGTTTCTCAAGGCCAAAGGGCACGAGGCCACGGTGCTCATTGACGACTTGGAAGTGGATCTGCTCGCCGCGATTGAGTCCACCCAGGCGGACCTGCTCGGCATATCCTGCATGAGCACGGAGACTGGCTGGCTGGCCGAGACCGCCACCGAAATCCGCCAGCGTTTCCCCAACGCGCCCCTTGCCGTTGGCGGGGTGCATGCCATGCTCTATCCGGAGATGGTCATGTCCATTGCCGCGGTGGACTATGTCTGCACCGGCGATGGCGAGATGAACCTTCTGCAACTTTTTGAGGCCATTGCAGGCAAGCGCGCCATCGACACGGTCCCCGGCATTGGCTACAGGACGCCCGGCGGCCAAATAGCCTTCACCCCGCGCGCCCCGCTGTATCAAACCCTTGATGGCTCACTGGCCGACCGCGACATTTATTATGAGCGGTATCCACAGCTTGGGCGCGACGAACTGAAGCAGTTCTCTGGCTCGCGTGGCTGCCCCTTCGCCTGCGCCTTCTGCTTCAACAGCCAGCTGCGACGCATCGCCCAGGGTCTAGGCGCATACGTCCGGCGCAAACCCCCAGAGCATTTCATCGAGGAAATCACCAAGACCGTTTCACGCTATGGCGTCAAGACGGTCTACTTCGCCGACGACCTGTTTTTGACGAACAAAACATGGCTGCGGAGCTTTCTTGCGCTGTACAAAGAGCGCATCAATGCTCCGTTCATGTGCTCCGTGCGGGCGGACGCCGTTGACGAAGAAATCGCCGAGATGTTGGCCGAGGCAGGGTGCACCACCATCACCTTTGGCTTGGAAACCGGCAATGAGGAACTGCGCAAGACTGTTTTACAAAAGAGCATCACTGATGCCCACATCCGCCGCTGCGCTCACGTTTTACGCAAGCATAAAATCCGCATGCAGTCGTCCAACATGTTCTGCATCCCCGATGAAACCTTTGAGGACGCACTCAAAACCGTAAAGCTCAACATCGACGTCGGCGTAAAGTTCGCCTT
>JAVBYL010000303.1 GCA_030824035.1 Humidesulfovibrio sp. | reverse complement strand
GTGGCGGCGTAGATGATCTGCTTGGTGGAGAGCATCTCGCGCGCCCAGTTGGAGCACTGCGCGCCCTTGGAAATGCGCTGGCCCAGCAGGTTGGCCGTGAGGTTGCGCAGGCCGTGGGTGCGCATGTTCATCTTCTTAGCCACATCGCCCAGGTCCACAAAGCCGTGCTCGTGGAACTCAAAGTGCTGCTTCAGCCCCTTGAGGTCGTCGCGCACGGAAACCCCGGTCTTGATGATGGTGCGCGCGGCCAAAATCTCCGCCAGGCACTCCTTGCCCTCCAGCTTGGCCAGCTGGAAGATGTACACGTCCTTGTTGGTGGCCAGCTGCAGCAGGGCGGGCGGGGGTATCTTGCCCTTCTTGAAGATGGGCCGGGTCTCGGTGTCGAAGCCGAGGATCTCCTGCCCGTGCAGCACCTTCATGGCCTGAACGAGCTGGCGGTCGCTTTCCACCAGGATGATTTTGCCCACGAACTGCGTCAGCGGCAGCTCGAGGATTTCCTCGGTGACGAAGGCCCGCTGGTTCTCCTCCGGCACTTCCGCGCCCTCGCGGGTGGGGGCCAGGCAGGCCAGCACGGGCTTGGGCTCCTTGGGGGTGCGGGTGCGCCTGCCGCCACGGTGCGTGTGCTTGGCGGCGGGCCGAACGGAGTGTTCGGCTGGACTATTGGCCGGGGAGTCAGCCCCGCCCCGCCCCTTGGAGCAGTCGTCCGAGGAATTGGCAGGGGAACCGAACAGGGAAGCCTGGCAGATGGTGTTGGAGTTACTCATGTTCGCGGGTGGTGTTGAAGGAGATCTCCGGCCACTTCTCCTGGGTGTCTTCCAGGCGCCACTGGCTGGGGGCCAAATAGGCCAGGTTGTCCTCCGCGTCGCGGGCCAGGGAGGAGTGCATGGAGCGCTCGAAATCGGCCAGCTTGCGTTTGTCCTCGGCGCCGATGAACCGCGCGCAGTTGTACTGCGCAGGCTCGTAGAGCGCCTCCACGCCATATTCATCCTTCAGCCGCGCCATGATGACGTCGAACTGCAGCACGCCCACCGCGCCCAAGATGTAGTCGTTGCCCATGAGCGGGCGGAACACCTGCACGGCGCCTTCCTCGGCCAGCTGGGCCAAGCCCTTTTGCAGCTGCTTGGCCTTGAGGGGGCTTTTCAGAATCACGCGGCGGAAGTGCTCCGGCGCAAAGCTCGGGATGCCGGTGAACTTCAGCGGCTCGCGCTCGGAGAAGGTATCGCCGATCTTGATGGTGCCGTGGTTGTGCAGGCCGATGATGTCGCCGGGCCAGGCCTCGTCCACATTGCTGCGGTCCTGGGCCATGAAGATGGTGGCGTTGGCGATGGTCACATCCTTGCCGATGCGGTGGTGCTTGAGCTTCATGCCGCGCTGGAATCGGCCGGAGCAGATGCGCATGAAGGCGATGCGGTCGCGGTGGGCCGGGTCCATGTTCGCCTGGATTTTGAACACCACGCCGGAGAACTCGGTCTCCGTGGGCTCCACCTCGCGGGTTTCCGGGGCCTTGGTGATGGCGGCGCGGGGCCGAGGCGAGGGGGCCAGGTCCACAAAGGCGTTGAGCATTTCCTGCACGCCGAAGTTGTTGATGCCGCTGCCGAAGAACACCGGGGTCTGCTTGCCCGCCAGGTAGCGCGCGCGGTCGAAGGGATAGCCCGCGCCCTCCACCAGTTCCATGTCGCGCCGCAGGTCCGCCGCCTGGTCGCCCAGCAGCTCGTCCAGCTGCGGATCGTCCAGGCCCTTGATGACGATGCCCGCCTGGATTTTGCCGCCGTGGGTGGCGCTGAACAGGTGCAGCTCCTGCTTCAGGATGTTCCAGGTGCCCTTGAAGCTCTTGCCCATGCCGATGGGCCAGGTCATGGCCGCGCACTCTATGCCCAGGCTCTCCTCGATGTCGGAGAGCAGGTCCAAGGGCTCGCGGCCCTCGCGGTCCATCTTGTTGATGAAGGTCATGATGGGTGTGTCGCGCAGGCGGCACACGTCCATGAGCTTGCGGGTCTGCGTTTCCACGCCCTTGGCCGAGTCGATGACCATGACGGCGGAATCGACGGCGGTGAGCACGCGGTAGGTGTCTTCCGAAAAGTCCTGGTGGCCGGGGGTGTCCAGCAGGTTGATGGCGAAGCCCTTATACTCGAACTGCATCACCGAGCTGGTGACGGAGATGCCGCGCTCGCGCTCCATGGCCATCCAGTCGGAGGTGGCGTAGCGGGCGGCCTTGCGCGCCTTCACGGTGCCGGCCATCTGGATGGCGCCGCCGAAGAGCAACAGCTTTTCAGTGAGGGTGGTTTTGCCCGCGTCCGGGTGGCTGATGATGCCGAAGGTGCGCCTGCGGGCCACCTCGTGCGCCACTTCGCGGGCGAGATCCTTGTCAAATTGCGGGTCGGTCACGGGGAGTACTCCAAAAATATGGGCGCGGTGCAATCGATTGCAGCGCCGTGCGAAAATCGGCGCACTTTCCCCCAGTTGGGGGCAAAGGTCAAGGGGCGAGGCCCGGCGGTGGAAGGCGGCCTGGAAACGTGCGCGGACTCTGGACAGTTCCGCCTGCCCGTTGTACTGACAAGCATGGCGAAAAGGATGCGTATTGTCCAGGTGTTGGCGCTGGCGTGGCTGGCGGCTTTTTTGTGCGCCCACTGGCCTGGGGAGGCCCGCGCGGCGGAGCCCAAACGCGCCGCCCTGGCCCTGCAATGGACGCCCCAAGCGCAGTTCGCCGGGTTTTACGTGGCCCAGGCCAAGGGCTTTTACCGCGAGGCCGGGGTGGACCTGACCATCCGGCCCGGCGGGCCGGACCTCGTGGCCTCGCGCGAGCTCATGGAAGGCCGCGCGCAGTTCGCCACCATGTTCCTGGCCACGGGCGTGGAGCGCCGCGCCCACGGCCTGCCCCTGGCGCACCTTGCGCAGTTCGTCCAGCACTCCGCGCTCATGCTCATCATGCGCGCCGACTCGCCCCTGCGGGAGCTGAAGGACCTGGACGGCAAGCGCGTGGGCCTGTGGGACAACGAGTTCCAGCTCCAGCCGCTCACGCTCTTCAAGCGCCTGGGCATCCACCCGCGCATCGTGCCGCAGTCCGGCACCCTCAACCTGTTCCTCCTCGGCGGGGTGGAGGCGGCCTCCGGCATGTGGTACAACGAGTTTCACACCCTGCTCTCCTCCGGCCTAGACGCCGCCGACCTGCGCGTGCACTTTTACCGCGACCTGGACCTGAACTACCCCGAGGACGGCCTGTACACCCTGGACAAAACCCTGCGCGCCGACCCGCAGCTGTGCAAGGCCGTGGTGTCCGCCAGCCTGCGCGGCTGGGAATACGCCTTCGCCCACGAGGACGAGGTCCTGGACATCGTGCTGGAGCACATGCGCACGGCCAAGGTTCCCACCAGCCGGGCCCACCAGCGGTTCATGCTGCGCCGCATGCGCGATGTGATGCTGGGCGGCGAGGGCATCGAGGGCCACGCCAAGACGCCCCCCCTGGGCCATCTGGACCGCGCCGCGTACGACCGCGTGGCCGATGCGCTCCTTGAGCAGGGCTTCGTCCGCACACGCCCGCGCTTCGAGGACTTCTCCCGCGGGGGGGCGCTGTAATGCGCCTGCCCTTCACCCACGGGTTGTCCTTCCGCCTGGCCGCCTACGTGCTCTCGGCCACGGCCGTGGTCTTCGTGCTCATCACCGCCACCACCTACACCATGACGCGCAAGGCCCTGCTGGCCGATGCCGAGCAGAGCGCCTGGAACCTGCTGCGCAGCACGGTGTACCG
>JAVBYL010000192.1 GCA_030824035.1 Humidesulfovibrio sp. | reverse complement strand
GACGTACACCACACCACCTGGAGGGCAGCATGCTCAAGAATTTCATTTTGGCACTCACTGTGACACTGGTCGTCTTCGCGGGGACAGCCACCTGCTTCGCGGGGGATCCCCCAAAGCCGGACCCCACCGGCGCGAGCATTGGAACCGCCGCGGACGTGGTCAACGCCACCTCTGGCGCGCCCACCGCCGATGACATGGAAAAGATGGCCGCAACCGAGCCCCTGGCCGTCAAGCTCGCCGATGTCGTCGGGCACAACCGCATCGCCATCAACATGGTCTGGGTGCTCTTCTGCGGCTTCCTCGTCATGTTCATGCAGGCCGGTTTCGCCCTGGCGGAAACAGGCTTTACGCGAGCAAAGAACGCGGGCCACACCATGGGCATGAACATGATGGTGTACGCCATCGGCATGCTGGGCTTCTGGATTTGCGGCTTTGGCCTGCAGATGGGCGGCAGCGGCGGCGCGGCCACCCTGGGCGGCGGTGCGCTGCTCAACGAGGAATTCATCGTCAGCATCTTCGGCAAGGACTTTGGCCTGTTCGGCATGAAGGGCTTCTTCCTGGGCGGGGATGTGTACGACTCCACCGTCCTCACCATGTTCCTGTTCCAGATGGTCTTCATGGACACCACCGCCACCATCCCCACGGGCTCCATGGCTGAGCGCTGGACCTTCAAGCACTTCATCGTCTACGGCTTCTTCATCTCCATGTTCGTGTACCCGCTGTACGCCAACTGGGTGTGGGGCGCTGGCTGGCTGTCCCAGATCGGCGCCAACTTCGGCCTCGGCCACGGCGTTGTCGACTTCGCTGGCTCCTCGGTTGTGCACATGACCGGCGGTGTGGCCGCCCTGGCTGGCGCCATCGTCATCGGCCCGCGCATGGGCAAGTTCCGCGCCGACGGCACCCCCAACGCCATGCCCGGCCACCACATCCCCATGGCCATCGCCGGCTGTCTCATCCTGGCCTTCGGCTGGTTCGGCTTCAACGCCGGATCCACCCTGGCCGGCGGCGATCTGCGCATCGGCGTTGTTGCCGTGAACACCATGCTCGCCTCCGCTGGCGGCTCCATGACGGCCCTGCTGTACATGTGGTTCCGCTACGGCAAGCCGGACATCTCCATGGCCGCCAACGGCCTGCTCGCCGGCCTGGTCGCCATCACCGCGCCCTGCGCCTTCGTCACCCCCATCAGCTCCGTCATCATCGGCGGCATCGGCGGCATTCTCCTCTGCATGAGCGTGCTCTTCATCGAAAACACCCTGAAGATCGACGACCCCGTCGGCGCCATCTCCGTCCACGGCGTCAACGGCGCCTGGGGCATGCTGGCCGTTGGCCTCTTCTCCGACGGCACCTACGGCGACAAGCTCAACGGCGTGGAAGGCGCTGTGACCGGCCTGCTCTACGGCGACGCCAGCCAGTTCATGGCTCAGCTCGTGGGCGTCTCCGTGAACATCGTGTTCGTCTTCGTAGTCATGTTCATCTTCTTCAAGGTCTCCAACAAGTTCGTGAAGATGCGCGTTGCCCCCGAGCTTGAGCAGGAAGGCCTGGACATGGCGGAAGTCGCCGTCATCGGCTACCCCGAGTTCACCATCAACAAGACCCACCGCTAGGCCCACGGAGGCATGTCATGAAGAAGATCGAAGCGATCATCAAGCCGCACAAGCTTGACGAGGTCAAGGATGCCCTGGACAAGGCCGGAGTGCATGGGATGACCATCACCGAGGTGAAGGGCTACGGACGGCAGAAGGGCCACGTGGAGATGTACCGCGGCGCGGAATACCAGGTGGTGTTCAAGGCCAAGGTGAAGATCGAAGTCGTCGTGGCCGACGCCATCGCCGCCTCGGTGGTGGAGACCATCCGCACCAGCGCCAACTCCGGCAGCATCGGCGATGGAAAGATCTTCGTGCTGAACGTGGAGGAAGCCGTGCGCATCCGCACCAACGAACGCGGCGAAACCGCGGTCTAAAGTCTCTCTCCCCTTGTGGTGCGGGCGCGTGCGTTGAGGGACCGCGCGCCAGCATTCCCCCGGCCCCTGCCAGAACGCCCTGGCAGGGGCCATTCTTTTGCAGCAAGGCAGCCACCGCGTCTCTTCACCCAGCCCGATTCACCCAGCCCGATTCACTCAGGCCGATTCACTCAGGCCGGGGCAGCATCTTTGCGTTGCGGCTCTACCTAGTCCACGATCTTCAAATCGAAGGCCGCGATGGAGTAAAGCACCGGCACCATGAGCAGGGTGACGAAGGTGGCCACGGTGAGCCCGCCGATTTGCGCGTAGCACAGCGGCTCCCACAAGGGCCCGCCGTGCATGGCCAGGGGCACCAGCGCCAGCACCGTGGCGGCCACGGTTATCATGACAGGCCTGAGGCGCATGATGCCCGCGTCGAGGATGGCCTCGCGCAGGTCGTCCCCGGCGGCCCGGCGTTCCTCGATGAAGTCGAACAGCACGATGATGTGGCTGACGATGACACCCATGAGGCTGACGATGCCGAGGTAGGCCATGAAGCCGAAGGGAGCGCCCATGAGATAGAGCGTGCCGAAGGCCCCGGCCATGCCGTAGGGCACGGCGGCAAAGACGATGAGCGGCTTGACGGCGTTGCGGAACTGGAACAGCAGCGCGAGATAGATGGACAGGATGGACACCGCCATGACCATGCCCATTTCGCCGAAGCCCTTGGTCTGCTCCTCATACTCCCCGCCTATCTCCAGCCGGTAGCCGGGCGGTAGCTGCGCCTTGAAGGCCTCCAGCTCCGGCGCGATGGCCGTGATGACCTCCGACGACAGCACGCCCGGAGCGGTGAAGCAGGACACCGTGATGGTGCGGAAGTGGTTGCGGCGCACCACCTTCTCCGTCTCCAGCCCCCAGGAGATGCGGGATATCTGCCCCAGGGGAACCTTGCGCTCGCCATCGGCGGAGGTGACGTACAGGTTCTTGATGTCCTCCAGCCCCGCGCGTTCCTCCATGCGCAGCCGCGCGAACACCGGAACGTCCAGCCTGCCGTCGCGCAGACTTGTCACCTGAAAGCCGTTCAGACCCGCGGCGGAAGACCTCGCCACGTCCAGGTTGGTCACCCCGGCCAGGGCGGCCTTGTCCGGCTCGATGGCCAGCCGCGCGCGGAAGATCTCCGCGCCCCAGTTGTCCTGCACGCGGTCGGTGTCCGGCCTGGCGCGCAGCAGGTTCTTCAGGCCCTCAGCCTGAGCCCGCAGGGTGGGCATGTCGTCGCCGGAGAGCCTGAGCTGCACGGGGATGCCCACGGGCGGGCCGCTCTCCAGCCTACGGGCGCTCACGCGCACCCCCGGCATGGCCTGGGTGAGCCTGGGCTGCAAAAAGCGCAGGAAGGCCTCGGTGTCGTGCTCGTCGGCAATCTCCACCAGAATTTGGGCGTAGTTCGGCTGGCCCAGCTCCGGGGTGACGGAGAACCAGAACCTGGGCCCGCCCGCGCCGATGAAGGTCGTCAGGGCGGTGAGCACCTGCTTGTCCTTCCCGCCCTTGCCACCATGGGAATGCTGCTGCGCAAACTCCGCCTCCACATCGCGGATGACCTCGTCGGCCTTGCGGGCCGCGGCGTCCGTCGCCTGCACCGAGGCGTCCTCCGGCAGCCAGATGTCCACGTAAGCCAGGTGCGAAAGGTCGTAGGGGAAGAACTGGTCCTTGAGCTGCGCCTTGAGGAAGAAGGCCACCACAACGATGACGAGCGACACCCCCAGCGCCTTCCAGCGGTGCTCGATGAGCGAGCTGGCCAGGCGGTAGTAGCGGCCCGTAAAGCCCTGGGAGCG
>JAVBYL010000022.1 GCA_030824035.1 Humidesulfovibrio sp. | reverse complement strand
ATAGGCGACTATGAAGTGGAAATCCTTGATGACCGCTGGACGGCGGTGACCAAGGACAGGAAATATGCAGCTCACTTTGAGCACACGATTGCGGTGACGGCAAACGGGCCGGTGATACTCACCAGAAGTGAGTAGAAAAGGCTTGCATGTTCCCTTAAAGGGGCATAATGTCGTCCGTCTCAACTTTGAGCGAAGAACGCCTGGCTTACGCCGGGAATAATGGACAGCACGGCGTTAGGTTTCGCCGGATTGGAGTTGGTCATGAAAGTTCGGCCTTCAGTTAAGAAGATGTGTCCCAAGTGTAAAATCATCCGTCGTCGCGGTGTGTTGCGGGTTATCTGTGAGGATCCCCGCCACAAGCAGCGTCAGGGTTAAGAGAGGGGTACGAGAGTGGCTCGCATTGCAGGCGTTGATCTGCCCAAGAATAAGCGGCTGGACATTGCGTTGACGTACATCTACGGCGTTGGACGTACGACGGCGCTCTCGATTCTCGACACTGTCGGGATCGATTGGACGAAGAAGACCGACGATCTCTCCAATGAGGAAGTGAACCTCATTCGTGTTGAGATCGAAGCAAACCACAAGGTCGAAGGTGACCTGCGTCGCGACGTGACGCAGAACATCAAGCGCCTTATGGACATTGGTTGCTACCGTGGCCTGCGCCATCGCAAGGGGCTTCCCTGTCGCGGCCAGCGCAGCCATACCAATGCGCGTACCCGCAAGGGCCCCCGCCGCACGGTCATGGGTAAGAAGAAGTCGCCTACCAAGTAGGACGGCCCAGACATTTCCGTGTAAGCGCAGGGATGCCATGAGCAATCATGGATTCCCTGTGCTTCGTGAGAAGCATACAATCGCCTAAGGGCGAAGTGAGGACTGACATGGCTAAACCCCGTCGCACTGGGAAAAAGAAAGAGAAGAAGAGCATTCCCGTAGGCCTTGCCCACGTGCATGCCAGCTTCAACAACACCATCATCACGTTCACCGACCTTAAGGGCAACGTGGTGAGTTGGGCCAGCGCTGGCGCCGCCTTCAAGGGCTCGCGCAAGAGCACTCCGTTTGCCGCGCAGATCGCCGCTGAAGGCGCCGCTCGCAAGGCTCAGGATTCGGGCATGCGTACCGTCGGCGTTTTCGTCAAGGGCCCCGGCTCCGGACGTGAAGCTGCGATGCGGGCCATCAACAATGTGGGCTTCAAGGTCAGCTTCATCCGCGACGTGACCCCCATCCCTCACAACGGTTGTCGGCCTCCCAAGCGCCGCCGCGTCTAAGCCCAAGGAGGAAAGAACTTGGCTCGTTACACTGAAGCGAAATGCAGGCTTTGCCGCCGCGAAGGGCAGAAGCTTTTTCTTAAAGGCGATCGTTGCTTCACCGACAAGTGCGCCTACGAACGTCGCCCTTACGCCCCCGGTTTTGCCGGCAAGCTTCGCAAGAAGCTCACCGACTACGCCGTGCAGCTTCGCGAGAAGCAGCGCGTGCGCCGCATGTACGGCATTCTTGAAGGTCAGTTCCGCAACTACTTCGAGCGCGCCGAAGGCCAGAAGGGCGTCACCGGCGCCAATCTGCTCATCCTGCTGGAGCGTCGTCTCGACAACGTGATCTACCGCCTTGGCTTTGCCAATTCCCGTGACCAGGCCCGGCAGCTCGTCCGCCATGGCCTCTTCACTCTCAATGGCCGCAAGATCAATATTCCGTCTCTGCTCGTTCGTCCCAGCGATGTTATCGAGGTCCGCGAAAAGAGCCGCAAGGTGCCCGTTATCGCCGAAGCTCAGGAAGTCATTGCCCGTCGTGGCTGTCCTTCCTGGCTCGAGGCCGATGGCGCTGCCTTCAAGGGTTCTGTGAAGGCTCTGCCGACCCGCGAAGACATCCAGGTTCCGATCAACGAGCAGCTCATCGTCGAACTCTACTCCAAATAAGCAGGTGTAGGCATGCTTATTCAAAACGGCGACAAGCTGATTAACACTCGCAACTGGTCCGAGCTGGTCAAGCCGGAGCAGCTCGTGCGCGATCCCAAGTCCAACGACATGTATGGGAAGTTCGTGTGCGAGCCGCTTGAGCGCGGTTTTGCCACCACCATCGGAAACTCGTTGCGTCGAGTGCTTTTGTCCTCTTTGCAGGGCGCCGCTATTGTCGCTGTTCGCATCGAGGGGGTGCAGCACGAGTTCACCACGGTCAAGGGCGTCCTTGAGGACGTCACCGAGATCGTGCTGAACCTGAAACAGGTGCGCCTGGCCATGACCAGCGTCGAGCCGCAGAAAATCGTGCTCGAAGCCAAGAAAAAGGGCCCTGTCACCGCTGCTAACATCAAAGAGAATCAAAACATCCGCATCCTCAATCCGGACCAGCCCATTGCCACCCTCTCCGAGGACCGCGAACTGCGCATGGAACTGGAAGTGCGCATGGGCAAGGGCTACGTGCCCTCCGAAATGCACGAGGGCCTGGATGACGAGATCGGACTCATCACCCTGGACGCGAGTTTCTCTCCCGTCCGCAAGGTTGCGTACATGGTGGAGCAGGCCCGTGTCGGTCAGATGACCAACTACGATAAGCTCCTGATGGAGATCTGGACCGATGGTTCGCTCTCCCCGGAAGACGCAGTGGCCTACAGCGCCAAGATTCTCAAGGACCAGCTCTCGGTGTTCATCAACTTCGATGAGCTGTCCTCCGACAAGAAGAAGTCCGCTGACCACGACATGGACATGAACCCCAACCTGTACAAGAGCATCGACGAACTGGAGCTCTCTGTCCGCGCCACGAACTGCCTCAAGGCCGCCAACATCACGTATGTGGGCGAGCTTGTGCAGCGCACCGAGGCGGCCATGCTCAAGACCAAGAACTTCGGCCGGAAGTCGCTTGACGAAATCCGCCGCGTTCTGGAAAGCATGGGCCTTCGCTTCGGCATAGCTGACGAAGCGATCGAGAAGAAATTCCAGGAATGGCTCAAGAGGAAAGAAAGAAATGAGGCATAACAAGTCTGGACGGAAGCTGAACCGCAACAGCTCGCACCGCAATGCCATGTTTCGCAACATGGCCCGTGCCGTGCTGACCTACGAGTCCATCCGCACCACCGAGGCCAAGGCCAAGGAACTGCGTGGAGTTGTTGACGGGCTCATCACCCTGGCGCTTAAGAACGACCTGCACGCCCGCCGTCAGGCGTACCGTGTGCTGAACAACCACCAGATGGTGCAGCACCTGTTCGACGTGGTCGGCCCCCGCTACATCGGCGGCATGGGTGGCTACTGCCGCCTGATCAAGCTCTCCCAGCCCCGCGTTGGCGACAGCGCCCCCATGGTCATCTTCGAGCTGACCAAGCGCGCCGAGAAGGCTGTTGAGGAGGCTCCGGCCGCCGCTCCCGCCGTCGAGGCCGCCCCTGTGGAAGAGAAGGTCGCCAAGCCTAAGAAGCCTCGCGCCAAAAAGGCCGAAGCGGAAGCCTAAGCCATCTCAGGCCATCGTACGGGGCGACTTCGGTCGCCCCGTTTTTTTTGTCTTGCTGTATAGATATGTGTGATGATACATGGGTATGACATAGGGGGGAGTGCATGGACTTTCGCAAACTCGAAGCATTTTGCAAGGTGTATGAGCTGAAGAGTTTTTCCAAGGCAGGTCTTGAGCTGCAGCTCTCCCAACCGACCATCAGCGCCCATGTGGCCAACCTTGAAGAAGAACTCGGCGTTCCCCTTTTCGACAGGCTTGGCCGCACCGTGCTGCCCACCCAGGCGGGCGAGGTGCTGTACCGCGGCGCCAAGCAGGTTTTCCAGCAGGTTGGCCGCATCAA
>JAVBYL010000146.1 GCA_030824035.1 Humidesulfovibrio sp. | reverse complement strand
AGACCGGAGGGTACGCGCACGGACACCGCAAAATTCCGAATGGAGATCAAGGGGTTGGCCTTTATTTTTCTGGCCGCCTTTCTCTTTCTTTGCGTCTTCACCTTCGACCCCCTGGACCCGACCTTCAACCAGGCCGTGAGCCCGGCTCACAAGATCAACAACCTTGCCGGTGCCGTCGGTTCGTATCTGGCCGGTTTCCTGGTGGAAATTTTCGGCATCGGGGCCATGTTCTGGCCGCTGGTGCTGGCCGCCGTCGGCCTTGCCCAATTTTCGGATAGGCTCTGCCTGCCCTGGTATCGGTGGACCGGCCTGGGCGGCCTCATTTTGTGCCTCATGGCCTGGGCTTCCAAGCCCTGGGCCACGCCCCTGGCCGCCAGCCCGCCCCTGCTCTCCAGCGGCGGGTTCATCGGCAAGGCCATGGCCGGGCTCAGCCTTGCTTTGCTGAACCCCTGGGGCTCCGTGCTGTTCTGGCTGTTCCTCACCATCGCCTCGGTGCAGGTCGGCTTCAGCGTCAGTTGGACAACAGTGTTCAAGCGCGTGCGCTCCGTGCTCCACGACCAGTGGTGTAAATACAGCGAACGCTGGGAGCGCCGCCGCACCGCCGATGCCAAGGCCCCCGCCGCCAAGCCGCAGAACAAGGTGGTCGTGGCCGCTCCTGTGGAGCGCAAGCCAGAGCCCAAGCCCGCCAACGACGCAGCCCCGACCGGCGACGACATGATCCTCAAGCCCTTTGAGGCCCCGGCCCCCAAGCGCAAGCCGGTGTCCGAGTCCGGCTCGTCGGTTTCGAATCTGCCCAGCTCCGAGCTGCTGCGCGAGGTTCCCCCGCAGCCCACGGTCATCGACTCCAAGGCCTTGCAGGCCAAGGCGCGGCACCTTACGGCCTGCCTGGCGGACTTCAACATCCAGGGCGAAATCCAGCAGGTCATGCCTGGGCCAGTGGTCACCATGTTTGAGTTCAAGCCCGCCCCTGGCGTCAAAATCAGCGCCATTGCCGCCCGCAACGACGACATCGCCCTCTCGCTGAAGGCCCTGGCCGTGCGCATCGAGGCCCCCATCCCCGGCAAGGACACCGTTGGCGTGGAGATTCCCAACGAGAAGCGGCAGACCGTGGCCCTGCGGGAGATCATCGAGTCCCCGGTGTTCGCCATGGCGCGCTCCCCGCTGACCCTGGCCCTGGGCAAGGACATCCAGGGCGTTCCCCAGGTGGCGGATCTCGCCATCATGCCGCACCTGCTGGTGGCCGGCGCCACCGGCGCGGGCAAAAGCGTGTGCCTCAACGGCTTTCTCGTCAGCCTGCTGTACAAGGCCACGCCGGAGCAGGTGAAGCTGCTGCTCATCGACCCCAAGCGCATCGAGCTGGCCATCTACTCCGACCTGCCGCACCTGGTGCACCCGGTGGTGACGGACATGGCCCTGGCCAAGAGCGCCCTGGAGTGGGCCATGTGCGAAATGGACAGCAGGTACGAGACCCTGGCCCGCCTTGGCGTGCGCAACATCGAGTCCTACAACCAAAAGCTCATAGAAATGGGCGACAGGCGGCCGGAGGACATGCAGGACCTCGGCCCCTTGCCATACCTGGTCATCGTCATCGACGAGCTCGCCGACCTGATGATGACGGCGGCCAAGGATGTGGAGACCTGCATCGTACGGCTGGCCCAGCTGGCGCGCGCCGCCGGCATCCACATGATCCTGGCCACCCAGCGGCCCAGCGTCGATGTGGTCACCGGCCTCATCAAGGCCAACTTTCCCACGCGCATCTCCTTCCAGGTTACCTCCCGGCACGACTCGCGCACCATCCTCGACACCGTTGGCGCGGAGCGGCTGCTCGGCAAGGGCGACATGCTCTTCAAGAGCGGCGGCGCCAAGCTGCGCCGCATGCACGGGGCCTATGTGGACGAGATGGAGATCGAAGCCGTGGTGCACCACTGGAAAACCCGCCAGCCCCAACACTTTGAGCTGGACTTTACAGAATGGCGCAAGGACGGCGAGCCGGGCGGCCCAGGCGGCGCACCGGGCGAAGGCGGCGGCATAGCCGACGACCCCATGTACTCCGACGCCGTGGAGTTCGTCATGAGCCAGGGCAGGGCGTCCATCTCGCTCATCCAGCGCCGCTTCCGCATCGGGTTCAACCGCGCCGCCCGCTACATCGAGCAGATGGAGGCCGACGGCCTGCTGGGCGCGCAGGACGGCAGCAAGCCACGGGCCATCATCAAGAACCGCGACTAGTCCCCAGGCCCAACACCAAAGAAAAAGCCCCGCTTCGGTTGTTCACCGTTGCGGGGCCTTGTCTTTACTGGAGCCAGCGAGGAGAGTTGAACTCCTGACCTGCTGATTACGAATCAGCTGCTCTACCAACTGAGCTACGCTGGCTTGCTGGCGCTGAGTTAGATAGCCGAGGGGCCGGGTTGCGGTCAAGGAAATTATGGGCCTTTATGGCCTGTGCCCTCTCCTGTGCTCCCAAATGGGGATCATGGGCAACAGGTCGCCGGATTCCACGTGCGAGGGCACAAGCAGCAGCCCCTGGGCCTCCAGCATGTCCAGGCGGGACTCCCGCGAGCGGTCCAGCAGGGGCGTGACCAGCAGTTCCGCCCGCAGGCCGTTGATGGTGCAGGCGGTGAGCTTTTCCCAACCCTGGGGCGCGGGCGGCGGCATGAACAGCGGCCTGGCCAGCACCGGCATGGGCACGGGCAGGGAGCGCCCGCGCAGCCAGCAGGCAGCGGGCAGCACAAGGGCGTGCATGAGGGCGAACACCGCCCAGGGCGTTCCCGGCAGGGCAAAGAGCAGGGTGCGGCCGCGCGTGGCGGCGAAAACGCTCTTGCCCGGGTGCAGCTTAATGCCCTGGAACAATGGGGTGAATCCGGCGTCCTGCACGGCCTGGAGCATGAAGTCCCGCTGGCCGGGGCCTGTGCCGCCGGTGGTGACGATGCACTCGACCTCCCCGGCGTTTTTGAGCGCTTCGGCAACATCGTGCAGCGAATTGACGCTGACCTTGGCCTGGGTGTCCGCCAGGCCGCGTTGGCGCAGCAGGCCAGCGGCGAGCAGCAGATTGTCCGCGGGCATCTGCCCTGGCTTGGGCTGGGCGTCCAGGGCGGACAGCTCGTTGCCGACGGCGAGCACCAGCGCTTTCGGAGGCAGGCACACCGGAACCTGGAGCACGCCGGAAACGGCCAGACAGGCCAGGGCGGTGGGAGTGCAGTCCTCCCCGCGCCGCAAAACCCGCGTGCCGACCTTGAGATCGCTGCCCACGGCCCGCACATGCATGTGCTTTTTCGCCGGTTGCGCCATCGTTATCGTTCCCTCGGCGATGACGGTCTCCTCAAAGGGCACCACGGCGTCCGCGCCCTGGGGGAGCGTTCCGCCGGTGAGGATGGTGCAGGCCGTGCCGGGCACAAGCCCCTTTGGCGCGCTGGTGCTGGGGCGCACCTCGCCCTCCACCCGCAGGGTGATGGGGGTCTCCTCCGAGGCCTCGGCCGTGTTCGCAGCGAGCAGCGCATACCCGTCCACCGAGGACTTGGCCGTGGCCGGGGTGGAGTGCGCGGCAAATAGATCCTGGGCGCAGATGCGGCCAAGGGCGTCCGTGACGCTGACGTGCTCCATGCCGGGAAAATGGGTGCGGATGTGATGTCGCACCCGTTCAAGGGCCAGGTCTCTGGAAATGGGCTCTTCTGTCATGTGGCCTCTTGTGCCCCAAGCAAACCGCGCGCGCATTGGCGCAGCGAGGTCAATTCCTCGGGAGTATTGGCGTTTTTGAAGGAGACGAGGTCCGGATCAGCGGCGAG
>JAVBYL010000236.1 GCA_030824035.1 Humidesulfovibrio sp. | reverse complement strand
AGCGGATCGGCGTGGCAGCTGGTGCACTGCACCGGCGTGCCGCCCTTGGCCTGGGCCGAGAGCTTGGTGCGGTTCAGGCGGTCGTGGATGCGCAGGATGTTCATGCCCGTTTCGCCGCTGATGTTCCCGTTCTTGTCCGCCCCGCCGTGGCAGGAGGAGCAGGCCACCTCGTCGGACACGGGCAGTACGGCCATGGTGCGGCCCAGCACGGCCTTGGTGGCCAGGTCGCGGGCCTCCACGGTCACCAGGGGGTAGGGGTTCAGCTTGCCGCCCTGCTTGCGCGGGGAAACGGCGATGGCGGCGGCCTGGAACCAGTCGCGGCCCTCCAGCACCTTCATGGTGCCGGAGCCCGCCTTGTCCTCGATGGCGTAGGTCAGCTCCACGCCCTCGATGACCTTGGACGGGAATTCGTCGCGCTTCACCAGTTGGGCGTTCAGCTCCGCCGTGGCTGGGCGCAGCATGAACTCGCCCTGGGACTGCACCACCATGTTCATGCCGAAGCCGGGCCAGGCCAGCAGCACGTATTCGTCCTTCTGCGGGTCAAAGGGCGGGATGATTGAATCCTGGCTCGCCACGGTCAGGGCCTCCAGGGGGGTGTCCTTGCGGCCCATCAGGCCTTCGATGAGATACGCGGCCAGGGCCTCGCGCTCGGCCTGGTTGCCCACAAAGGGCGGCATGGCCGGGTTCACGCGGCTCAGCGCGCCAAGAAGGCCCGTCATGCCGCGCGCGGTGAGGGTGGCGGCCCAGGGCTTGATGTTGTTCATGGGGCCGCCGATGCTGTGGCAGGCGGCGCACTGGTGCTGGTACAGCTCCGCTCCGGCGGCCAGCTTGTTGTCCTCGGTCACCTCGCGGATGCGCGCCCACTTGGCCGTGGCCAGGTAGCCGCGCTCGCTGGCGGCGTCCTCCGTGCCTACGCGGATGCCGTTGGAATAGGTGTGGCCGTACAGCAGGTAAGGCTTGCGCGCGGCCTCGCGCACGAACTCGAAACTGCCGATGAGCCCCCAGCCGGTGAGCAGCACCAGCAGGGCCAGGGGAAAGCGGATGCGGCCGGGCGTCTTGATGGCCAAGAGCAGCGCGCCCAGGGCGGCGGCCCCGGCGAAGTATTGGAAGTCCTTCAAAAAGCCCGCTATCCGCGCGGAGCGCAGCAGAACCATCTCCTGCTGGGGCGCGGGCAGCACGTGGATGTACCACCAGCCGGAGGCCAGGCACACCAGCAGGGGCAGGATGGTCCAGGCGGCGCAGCGGCGCACCATGCGCTCGCGGGCGTTCTCATCGGCGATGCGCGTGGCCGTGACAAAGCCGAACAGCCCGGCCAGGGAAAGGGCGATGGCCGTGCGCAGGAAGAACTGCGGCCAGAAGGTGGGGTTGAAGAACCCGTGCCAGAAGTTCCTGGAGGTCATCCACTCGCCGGGGGTGAGCATGAAGCCCACGATGCCGTTGATGGTGAACAGCGAGAGCTCGGCGAACAGGAAGTACAGCCAGCCCATGCGGATGTGGTCCTTGGCCTCCATGCGGTCGAATCCGTAATAGTAGCACAGCAGCGCCACTATCTCGCACAGGAAGAACACCCACTCCGTGGCGAAGCCGTACACGAAGATTTTGAGCAGGGTGCTGGTGGCCTGGGGTGAAAGCAGACCGATGATGAACCAGATGCCCACGCCCGTGACGCCGCCCGCCACCATGGTGATGAGCAGGAAGAAGCGCGTGTGCTTTTTGACGTGCGCCAGCAGCACGGGGCTGCCGGTTTTGCGGGCGTAGATTTCGGAAAGGGTGAGGTACAGGCCGCCGCCCACGGCGAAGTGCGCCAGAAAAACGTGGAAGGTGCCGATGAGCGCGATCCAGAAGCCGCCAGCCAGGCTGGTGAGGTGCCAGATGGGATATTCCATGGCCTAGCCCCTCCCCGCCGTTTTCGCGTAGGTTTTGAGCATGTAGGCGATGGCCCCCAGGCCCAGGATGAGCGAGACGACGAACACGATGAGCGGCGAAACCTCGCCCGTGACGCCCAGGGAGGAGGGCGAGAAGTATGGGGCCAGGGTGAGGGAGCGCACCTGGGCGCGGGTGACGGCCATGCTGAGGATGGTGGCGAAGGTGAGCCAGGACGCCTGGGCGGTTTTTTTCTGGATGCCCGCCATGAGCGCGGCCAGCCCGAGCAGCACGCTGAGGCCCAGCACGCCTGTGGCCAGGGCGTCGCGCCCCATGAAGCCGAGCATGACCTCACGCGGGAGCGCCATGAGCAGCCAGCCGCCGATGAGGATTTGCACCATGGTGAGCCGGGTGAACCAGGCCAGCCCGTGGTCCACCCAGTCGGGGCGGCGCTTTTTGCCGCCGATGAGCGCGACGTACAGCCCGGCCACCGCGGGCGCGGCCAGCATCATGTGCAGGTAGCGCGGCCACAGGGTCCTGTCGGAGAGGTTCAGCAGCGTGCCGCGCGGGTTCTCGGCGTAGGCCGTCCAGGCCTCGGGCCGCAGCATCAGCGTCATGTTGTTGGAAAGCAAGAATCCGGTGTAGAACAGGCAGGCCAGGGAGAGCAGCAGCGCCAGGCGGGAAACCCCGCGCGCGGAGTCGAACTTCGCATCGTGGACATACAGGCAATAATAGCCCACGATGACCGCGGCGATGGCCGAGAGCCAGAATACGGCCATGAGCACGGAGCTGGTGTACAGGAACTGCCCGTACACCACCTGCACGAAGAGCAGCGGCGCCACGCCCAGGTTCACCGTGAGGGCCAGGGTGGTGGGCAGCCGGTGGCCCAGTTCGTGGGCCAGCTCGCGCTGGCCGCCCGTCAGCCTGCCGGTTATGGCGATGACCGCCGAGCCGACGGTGAGGTTCATGAACACGATGTGCAGCGCGAAGGTCAGCACCAGCAGCGCTTCGAACAAGGCCCAGGGCGAGGGGATGGCCTCGCCCGCCGGAATTAGCATCGACGGGTCCATGCGCATTCTCCTTGACGGATTTCTCTTCCCTGGCAATACACGCGGGAGCGGTTGCTGGCAACGGAAAGTACGTACGTAAGCGTGCACCCGCTTTTTTGCAGCCACCAGAGCCAAGGAGCGCCCCATGGATATTCTCATTCTGCTTGATGTGGGCAACACCAACGTGAAGATCGGGTTCGCCCGCACCGGCAAGGGCCAAGGGGCGGAGGCCGTGTCCTCGTACGCGCTGCCCACCTCGCAGTCCGCCGGGCCTGGCGGGCTGGACACGCCGGACTCCTGGGGCCTCAAGCTGCTGGACCTCTGCCGCGTGGAGGGCGTGCAGCCCGGGCAGATCGTCGGCTTCGTGGCCTCCTCCGTGGTGCCGCCCATGAACCCGGTGCTCTCCCGCGCCGCCCGCCGCTTTTTCGGGCGCGAGGTGCGCTTTGTGCCCGGCGATATTCCGCTGAACATAGAGAACCGCTACGCCCGCCCGGCAGAAGTGGGAGCGGACAGGCTGGTGACGGCTTACGCCGCCCGCTGCCGCAGCACGGCGCACACCCTGGTGGTGGTGGACTTCGGCACGGCCACCACCTTCGACTGCGTGCAGGGCGGCGCGTACCTGGGCGGGCTCATCTGCCCCGGCGTGCTCTCCTCCGCCCGGGCGCTGGCCACGGGCACGGCCAAGCTGCCGCACATCACCCTGGAGATTGATCAGGCTGGCGGGCTGCACATCGGCCGCAGCACCTCCGAGAGCCTGAATCAGGGGCTCATCTATGGCTTTGGGGCCATGGTGGACGGGCTCATCACCCGGCTGGCGGAGACCCTGGGCGTCACCGCCGGGGACCTGCACTGCATCGGCACCGGGGGGTTCGCCGCGCGCATCGCCCAGGTGTGCCCGGCCATGGACGAGGTGTGCGA
>JAVBYL010000206.1 GCA_030824035.1 Humidesulfovibrio sp. | reverse complement strand
CGTCGAGGCCGCCGCAAGCAGGCCGTCCGCAGCCGCGAACCACCAGCCCGCGCCCGCCGTGGTGGATCTTTCCCTGCCGCAGCAGCGCCCGCGCCACGCCGAAGGCCTGGCCCGCATCCTGCGCCTGGCCGTGCCCGACGACCTGGAGATAGCGGCGGAAAACCGCAAGCTGGCCCGCAAGGCCCACGCCTTCTGCCGGGGCTGCATCAACGAGCAGCGGCTGGACATGAAGCTGGTGGACGTGGAGATGCTGCAGGACCGTGGCAAGATGATCTTCTACTTCACCGCGCCGGGCCGCATCGACTTCCGCGAGCTCATCAAGAGCCTGGTGCGCGAGTTCCACACGCGCATCGAGTTGCGGCAGATTGGCGTGCGCCACGAGACGCAGATGCTCGGGGCCATCGGCAACTGCGGCCAGGTGTGCTGCTGCCGCCGGTTCCTGCGCAAGTTTGCCCCGGTGACCATCAAAATGGCCAAGGAGCAGAACCTGTTCCTCAACCCGGCCAAGATTTCCGGCATCTGCGGGCGGCTGTTGTGCTGCCTGAGCTACGAGCAGAAAGGCTACGAGGAATTCCACAAGCAGTGCCCCAAGATGGGCAAGCGCTTCCAGACCGCCCTGGGCAGCGTGAAGGTGCTGCGCGGCAACTTCTTCAAGAAGTCCATTTCCGTTTGGATGGAGGAAGGCGGCGAACGCGAGTTCACCCTGGACGAGTGGCGCGAGCTGCTCAACCGCCAGCCGGGCGATGCTCCGCCGCCGGACGCCCAGCCCGCGCCGCGCGCGGCCGGGGAACGCAATGGCCGCTCGGAAGGTGGACGTTCGGAGGGCGGCAGGCAGCGCAGCGAGCGCCCGCGCAACGAGCGCCCGCGCCCGGACAAGCCCCGATCCGAGAGGGCCAGGGAGGAGCGCCACCGCGACGAAAAGCTGGCCGCGGAAGCCCGCGAGCAGGCCGAGGGCGCGGCGCGCGCGGCACGTGAGGACAGGCCCGAGGCCAAGACGGAGAGCAGGCCCGAGGGCAGGCCCGAGAGCCGGACGGAAAATCGGCCCGAGAGTCGCAATGAGGCTCGCGGTGAAGGCCGCCCGGAGAGACGGCCCGAGAACCGGTCCGAGAGTCGGCCCGAAAGAAAGCCCGAGCCGCGCCAGGAAAACCGGCCCGATGCTCGTGAACCGCGCGCGGAAACGCCCGCCGCCGGACATTCGGCAGTCGCCCCTACCGCAACACAGGCGGGCGAGGCCGAGGCCGAAGGCCGCGAGAGGCAGAGGCCCCGCCGCAAGCGCCGCAGGCCAAAGGGGCCAAAGACCCCCACCAGCTAGGCCGAGAGAACCAACGCCAGCGAGACCCCATACACACACCTCATACGTATCCCAAGGGCCGCGCACCCCGCGCGGCCCTTATTTAAAAAAACGCCTTTCAGGAGTGAGCCTTGAGCCGCTTTTTCGTCACCACCCCCATTTTCTACGTCAACGCCAAGCCCCACCTGGGGCACGCGTTCACCACCATCCTCGCCGACTCCATGACCCGCTTCCACCAGCTCATGGGCGATGAGGCCTTCTTCCTCACCGGCACGGACGAGCACGGCGACAAGATCGCCAAGGCCTCCGAAGAGGTGGGCCAGTCGCCCAAGGAATACGCCGACCAGATCAGCGGCCTGTTCCGCGACCTCGCGCCCGTTGTTGGCGCCAAGCCCAGCCAGTTCATCCGCACCACGGACCCGGAGCACATCCGCAATGTGCAGAAGGTGCTGCAGAAGGTGTACGAGGCCGGGGACATCTATTTTGGCGAATACGGCGGGCACTACTGCTTCGGCTGCGAGCGCTTCTACACCGAGAAAGAGCTTGTGGACGGCATGTGCCCGGACCACAAGACCAAGCCGGAATACATCGCCGAGAAGAACTACTTCTTCCGCATGTCCAAGTACCAGGCCTGGCTCATCCAGCACATCAACGAGAATCCGGACTTCATCCGCCCCGCGCGCTACCGCAACGAGGTGCTGAGCCTGCTGGAGTCCGGCGCGCTGGAAGACCTCTGCATCTCCCGGCCCAAGAGCCGCCTCACCTGGGGCATAGAGCTGCCGTTTGACCCGGACTTCGTGTGCTACGTGTGGTTCGACGCGCTGCTGAACTACGTGAGCGCCCTGGGCTACCCTCGCGGCGAGAAGTTCAAGAAGTTCTGGCCCGCCGCCAACCACATCGTGGCCAAGGACATCCTGAAGCCCCACGCCGTGTTTTGGCCCACCATGCTCAAGGCCGCGGGCATTGCCCCGTATCAGTCGCTCAACGTGCACGGCTACTGGCTGGTGCGCGATACCAAAATGTCCAAGTCCCTGGGCAACGTGGTGGAGCCGAAAAAGATGGTCGACACCTACGGCGTCTCGGCCTTCCGCTATTTCCTCATGCGCGAGATGGCCTTCGGGTCCGACGCCTCCTTCACCGAGGAAGCGCTGGTGGGCCGCCTGAACGCCGACCTGGCCAACGACCTGGGCAACCTGTTCAACCGCTCCCTGGCCATGACCCACAAGTACTTCGAGGGCAAGGTGCCCAGCCCCGGCGATGAAAGCATGGAGGACGCCGAGCTCAAGCGTCTGGGCCGCGACGCCATGCAGGGCTTCCAGGCCAACTTTGCCGAGTTCCGCACCGCGCGCGCCCTGGAAAGCCTGTGGGAGCTGGTGCGTGGGCTGAACAAGTACATCGACCAGACCGCCCCCTGGACGCTTTACAAAAACAAGAACATGGCCCGCCTGGGCACCGTGATGTACGTGCTGCTGGAGCACATGCGCAAGATCGCCGTGCACCTCTGGGCCGTGATGCCCGAGGCCAGCGTCAAGATGCTGGACCAGCTGGGCGCGGCCTTCGACCTGGACAAGATCGTGCTGTCCAAGGAACCCGAGGTTTGGGGCCTGCTGGAGTCCGGCGGAACCGTCGCCGCCACCTCCAACCTGTTCCCGCGCGTGGAGCTGCCCGAGCCTGCGCCCCCGGCCCCCAAGGAAGCCGTCGCCGAACCCAAAAAGAAAGAGGCCGCCGCGCCCAAGAAGGCCGTGGAGGCCCCCGCCGCACCCGCCGGAGCCCCTGAGGCCATCGAGTTTGCCGATTTCCAGAAGTTGGACCTGCGCGTGGGCACCGTGCTTTCCGCCGCCAAGCACCCGGATGCCGACAAGCTGCTTGTGGTCCAGGTTTCCCTGGGCGAGGAAGCGCCGCGCCAAATCGTGGCCGGGCTCGCCGACCGCTTCAGCCCCGAGGAGCTCACCGGCAAACAGGTGGTGGTGGTGGCTAACCTCGCCCCGCGCAAGCTGCGCGGACTCATGAGCCAGGGCATGATCCTGGTGGCCAAGGACGCCGAGGTCACCCGCCTGCTCACCGCCGCCGGCGCGGTGGACGATGGCGGCAAGGTGGCCTAGTCGGCGTTGCGAAGATGGTTTTCGGAGGGGCGCCGCCCTCGCACCCCGCCGGACTCGGCATGCCAAGCGGTTTTGCCGCTTGGGGGGAAGCCTCTTGCTACTAATTAAAGCTGCTAGGGCGCTGTTTCGATTCTTCTCGAAACAGCGCCCTTAACGTACTGGGGATTCCAAAGGGCCCAATCTCGTGTACGGCCCCCCCGGCGGGGTCAGGGGCAGCGCCCCCGGCTCTCTCGCCCTATTCCACCCTCGTCTTCATCCCAAGCTTACAGCAAGCTCCAGAGCATCTTGGTGCCCATGATGAGCAGCAACCCGGCGAAGATTTTCTTGAGCTTGCCCACGGGCAGGCTGTGCGCGAGCTTTGCCCCAAGCGGCGCGGTGAGGATGCTCACGGCGGCCACGCCGAGCAGGGCGGGCAGGTAGATGAAGCCCGCGTAGCCCTC
>JAVBYL010000335.1 GCA_030824035.1 Humidesulfovibrio sp. | reverse complement strand
ATCCCGGCGGTTGTGTACGCCCAGTTCATCGGCAAGCCGGTGAACGAGGTGGGCATGTACTTCGCCCAGTACATGCCGGTCATCAGCACCTGCATCGCCCTGGGCATGCTGCAGCTCACTGGCGGCACGGCCATGGTGCGCAAGGGCCTGGTGCCCGCGCTCATCGCTGGCCTCACCGCCGGCGGCATCGCCATCCTCATGGCCCAGGCTGGCCTGGTCACCATCACCGGCATCGCCGCTGGCCTGGGTGTCATCGTGGCCCTGGTGATTTACGTGAAGCTCACGGGCAAGCAGCTGCAGGACCGCAGCCTTCTGAACGACGCCGACCTGGCCGCCGAGAAGCGCCTTTCGCTGCTGCGCGCCACCTCGCCCTGGATCATCCTCACGGTGTTCTCGCTGATTCTGAACGCCCCGTTCCTGCCGTTCTTCGACCTCACCTTCAAGCAGTGGTCCATGCCGCTTGACATCATCCCCGGCAGCCCGGAGAAGCTGCGCCTGTTCTGGCAGGCCTACTTCTGGGTTGTGGTGTGCACCTTCCTGGCCCTGCCGGTCATGAAGGCCACCCGCGAGCAGGTGGTGCGCGGGCTCAAAACCAGCGCCAAGCGCGCAGGCCGCCCTATCATGTCGGCCTCGGTGTTCTTCGCCATCGCCTACGTCATGAACCACTCCGGCAAGGGCATCGACTGGAAGCTGGCCGTGCCGACCAACAACATGATCTACGTCATGGCCGACGCCTCCTCCATGGCCTTCGGCACCTTCTACGCCGCCGTGGCCCCGTTCCTGGGCCTGCTGGGCGGCTTCATCAGCGGCTCGGAAACCTCGTCCATCGCCATGCTGACCAAGCTGCACCTGTCCACGGCGGAGAAGATCGGCGCCATCGGCCCGGTCATCGCTGCGGGCAGCGCCATCGGCGGCGGTCTGGCCAGCGTCATCTCCCCGGCCAAGCTGCAGAACGCGGCCTCCAGCATCGACAAGATCCGCGAGGCCTCCCAGGCCATCCGCCCGGCCTTCGTCGTCTCCATGCTCATCACCACGGTGGTGGCGGCCATGACCATGTTCTGGGCCTACTAGGCCCGGCGGCCACGATTCCAACAGGGCCGGGGGCGTTATGCGCTTCCGGCCCTTATTTTCCCATTGACCCCGCCCGCGCGGGTGGCTAGAGGGCAAGAATGAACATCACCATCAAATGTTTCGCCTCCCTCGCGCGGTTCACCCCGGCCGAGGCCGACGCCTTCCCCCTTGCCCCCGGCGAGACCGTGGCCGAGCTCATCGCCCGGCTTGGCATCCCGCCTGAGGAAATCAAGCTGGTGTTCGTCAACGGCAATCATGTCGAGGTGGGCACGGTACTGACCCCCGGCGACCGCGTGGGCCTGTTCCCCGCCGTGGGCGGGGGCTAGCCGTGGAGCCCGCTTCCGGCCAAGAGTCTGGATTCGCGCACGTTCCCGGCCTCGCCCAGGCGCTTTCCCGGCTGTCAAGGCAGGAGACGCTCCCCGATGGCCGCCTTCGCCCCTGCCTGCCCCTTGCCGTGGCGGAGGAGCTGGCCCTTTCCCTGCGCCTGCCCCTGGCCCAGGTGGAAATCGCCGCGCTGGAGCTTGGCATCGCCCCGGAGCGCTACCTGCGCAACTTCGACACCTACACCCTGGCCGAGCAGGCCCTGCTGCTGGCCTCCAGCGTGGCGCTGGTGGGCCTGGGCGGGCTGGGCGGCTACGTGCTGGAGCTGCTGGCGCGGGCCGGTGTGGGCGGAGTTACAGCGGCGGATGGCGACGAGTTCGCACCCTCCAACCTCAACCGCCAGTTGTACTGCACATCCCGCAGCCTGGGCGGCTTCAAGGCGGCTGCGGCAGCGGCGCGGGTGGAGCGCGTGAACCCGGCGGTGGTCTTCACCCCTGTGGCGGCGTTTTTGGATGAGGCGAACATGGCGCGGCTGCTTGGCGGAGCGCAGCTGTGCATCGACGCCCTGGGCGGGCTTACGGACAGGCCTGCCCTTGCGCGGGCGGCGGGCGCGGCGGGCATTCCGCTGCTGACGGCGGCGGTGGCGGGGCAGGGCGGCTATGTGGCCACGGTGCTTCCCGGCCAGCCGAGCCCTGCGGATTTCTTCGGGCCGGAAGCCTCCGCCCCGGCGGAGAACACCCTGGGCACGCCTGGCCCGGCGGTGTGCGCGGCCTCCGCCATATTGGCTGGGGAGGCGCTGAACATCCTGTGCGGGCGCGCGCCAGCGCTGGCCGGAAGCATGCTGCTCTTCGACCTCTCGCGCATGAGCTTTGAGACGGTGCGGCTGTAGCCAGCCTCCACCTCGCTCCTATCCCTTCGGCCTGCTCCTATTCCTTCGACCCGCCCCTATTCCTTGGTTTCCTGGAACTTCTTGCGGATGGCGCCGATGACGTCCTGAATTTCCATGAAGGCGTCCACCACATCGGGGTCGAACTGCGTGCCCCGGCCTTCCAGAATGGTCTTCAGCACCTCCTCTTCCGGCCAGGCCTCCTTGTACACGCGCTTGGAGCAGAGCGCGTCGTACACGTCGGCCAGGGCGGTGATGCGCGCGCCGATGGGGATGTCCTCCCCGCCGATGGACTGCGTGCACAGCTCGCGCACCTGGGAGAGGTCCTTGTCCACGCGGCCGGGGTAGCCGTTGCCGTCCCAGCGCTCGTGGTGGCCCAGGGCAATCTCCATGCACATGCGGTCCAGCTCGGAGGTGGTGTTGGCAAAAAGTGCGGCCCCAAACACGGAGTGCCACTTCATTATCTGGGCCTCATGGGGCTCGAAGCGACCGGGCTTTTTCAGGATGGTGTCGGAAATGCCCACCTTGCCCACATCGTGCAGCATGGCGGCCAGGCGCAGGGAGTCCTTGGTGCGCTTGATGGTCAGCTCGTCCACGCCCTTGTTGCGCGCCCAGCGCTGGTAAATCTCCGCCGTGTAGGAGCCCACGCGCTGCACGTGGGCGCCGGTCTCCTTGGGGTCGCGCATTTCGGCCATCTTCATCATCCGCAGCATGATCTCGCGGGTCATGATGCCGCGTTCGATGGTGACGGAGGCCGAATTGGCGAAGAGCGGGGCGTACTGGATGTCGTCCTGGGTGAAGGGGCGGACGTTGTTGTCGCAGTCGCGGGCGTTGATGAGCTGCATGACGCCCACAATCTTGCCCTGGAAGGTGGTGAGGGGGATGGCCAGAATGGAGCGGGTGCGGTAGCCTGTGTCCTCGTCGAACTTTTTGTTGAAGGAATAGGGCTCCGACCCTTGCAGGGCGTAGGCGTCGTCGATGACCAGGGTCTTGCCGGTCATGGCGGCATAGCCCACGATGGATTCCTCGCTCACGGGAACGGTGAAGTCGGTGTAGAGTTGCTTGCTGGCGTCGTCGCCCTGGAACAGGCGGTCGTTGTGCACGTAGCTGAAGCGCAGGCCCGCCGCCTCCAGCAAAAAAATGGACCCGGCCTCGGCGCTGGTCATCTCGCGGGCCTCGGTGAGCACCTTGTCCAAAATGGCGTCAACGTCCTTGAGGGTGTTCAGCTCCTCGATGACCTTGAGTATGTCGCGGACAATGTCGTATGGTTTGCGCTCTTTGCAGTTCACGTCCACTCCGGGGGGTACAGGTGTACGATTTCGTGTTCCTACACCCGAGCGGCGAAATAATCCAGAGGACAGAATGACGAAAATGAAAAGGCTTATACAGGCGGCCGGGGTGCGTAGCGTGGAGGAGGCCAGGATGCTGGCGGGCTGCGGCATGACGCACATCGGGCTGCCGCTGCGCCTGCCCGTGCACAAGGAGGACGTCTCCGAGGAAGAGGCCCGCACGATTTGCGAGGCCGTGAACCACGCCGGGGCCCAGAGCGTGCTCATCACCTACCTGACCGACCCCGCCGAGACC
>JAVBYL010000087.1 GCA_030824035.1 Humidesulfovibrio sp. | reverse complement strand
TGGCCAAGGCCACGCCCCTGGCGACACAAGAGCTGACGCCCCTGCGGCCCCAAACCACGCTTTCCCAAACGCGGCCCTAAGGCCACGGCCCTTCCCCCCACCTCTTCCGCAGGACAGGCAGACGTGAAACGCGAACGGAAAAAACTCGGTGAACTGCTCATGGAGGCCGGGGCCATCACCGAGGGCCAGCTCCACGATGCCCTGGCAGGACAGAAGAAGTCGGGCCTGAAGCTCGGCCAGTACCTCACCCAGTCCGGCCTGCTGAAGGAAAACGTCATCATCGACACGGTGAGCGCGCAGCTGCGCATCGACCGCTACACTCCGGCCAACCACCCCTACGACGAGCGCATCGACTCCTTTGTGACCGAGGAGCTGGCCCTGCGGCACCACCTAGTGCCCCTGATGAAGCGCGGCCACCTGCTCACCATCGCCATGACCGACCCCATGGACATCAACGCCCTGGACGCGGTGGAGATCGCCACCAACCTGGAGGTGGAGCCGGTCATCTGCTCGGAGAACGACTTCGAGCTGCTGTTCAACGCCATCTACGGCCGCGGCGAGGTAAGCCAGGAGGCCTTCAATACCCTGAGCCTGGACGAGGACGGCGAGATAGCCACGCAGGTGGGCGGCGAAGACCAGGAAGACATCGCCATCGACGCCCTGACCGACCAGGCCGCCCAGGCCCCGGTCATCCGCATGGTCAACTCCATTTTGGGCCAGGCCGTGCGCGAGCACGCCAGCGACGTGCACATCAGCCCGGAGAAGGACAGCATCCAGCTGCGCTTCCGCGTGGATGGCCGCCTGCGCCTTGTTCCGGCCCCGCCCAAGTCCAGCCTGCTGCCCCTGGTCTCGCGCCTCAAGATCATGGCCAACATGGACATCTCCGTGTCCAAAATCCCGCAGGACGGCCGCTTCACCTTCGTCACCCAGCGCCGCGAGTTCAACGTGCGCGTGTCCAGCCTGCCCACGGTGCACGGCGAAAACCTCGTCATGCGTCTTTTGGAGCGCAACGCCCACGGCCTGAACATCCCCGACCTGGGCCTCTCCGCGGCGGACCGCGCCAAGGTGGAGAAGGCCTCGGTGAAGCCCTACGGGCTGATTTTGGCGGCCGGCCCCACGGGCAGCGGCAAAAGCACCACGTTGTACGCCCTGCTCAAACACATCAACCAGCCGGACATCAACATCGTCACCCTGGAAGACCCCGTGGAGTACCGCATTCCCACGGTGCGCCAGGTGCAGCTCAACCGCAAGGCGGGCATGACCTTCGCCTCGGGCCTGCGCAGCATTCTGCGCCAGGACCCGGACGTCATCCTGGTGGGCGAGGTGCGCGACGACGAAACCGCGCAGATCGCCGTGCAGGCGGCCCTCACCGGCCACCGCGTGCTCACCACCCTGCACACCAACGACGCCGCCACGGCCATCACCCGCCTGGTGGAGATGGGCATCCAGCCCTATCTGGTGTCCACGGTGCTCCTGGCCTCCATCAGCCAGCGGCTGTTGCGCAAGAATTGCCCCCATTGCCTGGAAACGTACCAGCCCACCAGGGAGATGCTGGCCGCCTTCGGCATCGGCCAGGAGCTGCTTTCCAAAATATCCTTCCAGCGCGGCACGGGCTGCCGCACCTGCCACCAAACGGGCTTTCTGGGCCGCATGGCCATCTACGAGGTGCTCCCGGTGGACGAGCTGGTGCAGGACATGATCATGCGCGGGGCCACGGCCAAGGACATCGCCAAGGCCTGCGTGCAGGCCAAGACCATGCGCACCCTCAAGTCCGACGCCCTGTCCAAGGTCGTCAAAGGCCTGACGACCCTGGAAGAGGCCGCCGGGGCCGTGATGCTGTAGGGAATGCGCCGTGCCCTTTTATAAATACACCGCCATCACCTCCACCGGGGGCGACACCAAGGGAACCGTGGAGGCGCTGAACCTGGAGGTCGCCCAGGACACCCTGGCCGCGCGCGGGCTGATGCCCACCAGCGTGGCCGAGACCAGGGCCCCCGGCGGCGAAGGCGGCGGCAAGGGCCTCCTGGGCCAGCTGGGCGACAGCATGCGCAAGAAGGTGAAGCCGCAGGACATCATCCTGTTCACCAAGCAGCTTAAAACCATGCTGAACGCGGGCATCCCGGTGCTGCAATCCCTGGAGGTGCTGCGCGACCAGACCGAGAATCCGCGACTGAAGGAAGCCATCGTCAGCATCGGCGAGGACATCAAGAGCGGCGCCACCCTTTCCCGCGCCTTTGCCAAGCACGAGGACCTGTTCAGCGACCTGTACTGCAACATGATCCGCGCGGGCGAGGTGAGCGGCACGCTCACCGATGTGCTGGAGCGGCTCATCTACATTGTGGACCACGAGTTCAAGGTCAAAAAAGACATCATGAGTGCGCTCACCTATCCCATTGTGGTGGTGGTGGCGCTTGTGGTGGCGTTCTTCGTGCTCATCCTGTTCGTTTTGCCGCACTTTGTGGAGATGTTCAGCAAGGCTGGCATCGAGCTGCCCCTGCCCACGCGCATCTGCCTGGGCATTTACGCCTTGCTCACCAGCTACTGGCACGCCCTGCTGGCCGCGCTCATCGGGGCGTTTTTCGCCCTCACGGCCTACTGCCGCACGGAGCAGGGCAAAATCGTGCGCGACGGCTTCTTCCTCAAAATCCCCATCCTCGGTCCGGTGTTCCAAAAGGCGGCCATGGCGCGTTTCGCCAGCATTTTCGCCATCCTCCAGGCCAGCGGCATCACCGTGCTGGAGGCCATGGACATTCTGGCGGGCACCATCGGCAACAACGCCATCGCCCGCGACTTCCGCAACCTGCGGGTGAAGCTGGAGCAGGGGCGGGGGCTCTCCGGCCCGTTGCGCGGCACGCCCACCTTCACGCCCATGATGGTCTCCATGATCAGCATCGGCGAGGAGACCGGCAACATGGAGGAGATGCTGCGCGAAGCCGCGAAACATTATGATTACGAGGTGGAGTACGCAGTATCCAAGATGAGCGAGCTCCTGGGCCCCATCCTGGTGGCCGGGCTCACGGGCGTGGTGGGTTTTTTCGCCCTGGCCATCTTCCTGCCGCTGGTGGAGCTGATGCAGAACGCCATGAAGGGCGGGATGTAACTCTGTGCGCGCCTGGCCCGTCTGACTTTCGGCCTTCGGCTACGTATTGACTTGAGGCCATCAATAGCTACCATGCGTTTGTCAATAGTTGGGCGATCGGCACGGGAAAGAGCGCACGAAAGCTGATTGTCACATTGTAAAACTTGATGCTGCGGCATGGCTTTTGCTAAACTCAGTCCAAGCAGCGGATACACGCCCCCCAAGCGGCGGAAACCTGACAGCGAACATCACCACCGGCCCCTGGCCGGAAAAACGGAGGCATTCATGGAGTCCACAGTTCAGACCACTTCGGCCAGGGCCAAGCGCAGCCAGCGCGGTTTCACGCTCATCGAGCTCATCGCGGTCATCGTCATCCTCGGCATCCTCGCCGCGGTCATCACGCCCCGCTACTTCAACATGACTGAACAGGCCCGCACGGCAGCCGCCAATGGCGCCGCCGCTGAAGGAGTTGCCCGTTTCAACATGGCGTATGCCCAGTACATCATGAAGTACACCGGCACCCAGCCGGCTGACTTGGATGCGCTGACTGCCGCCCCCCAAACCGCGACCACCGGCGGCACCACCAATGCCACCATGGATTTGGGCGATTTCTTCGTCGAACTTTCATCCGGCGCTGCGGGCGCAAACGGTGTCGCGACAGTCGATGTCAAGGTTTGGAGCAATCCTCCCACCGCAGGCGGGACCAAGCTTGGGAATGGCGACGCTGCCCCCGGCACTCCCACTCCTACGGTCACCAAGAACATCAACTGGCCGAGTTAGTTCTTTATTGTCAAATGTTGCACGGGAGGCCTTCGGGCCTCCCTTTTTT
>JAVBYL010000053.1 GCA_030824035.1 Humidesulfovibrio sp. | reverse complement strand
CATCATCAACGCCTCGCTCCAGCACAACGCCTTTGGCGAGCCCACGTACATCGACGGCACCATCGAGGACATAACCGAGCGCAAGCGGGCCGAGGCGGCCCTGCGCGACAGCGAGGCCAGGTACCGCTCGGTCATCGAGAACATTCAGGACATGTTCTACCGCACCGACACCCAGGGCAATCTGGTGATGTTCAGCCCCTCCACAGCGCTGCTGCTGGGCTACAGCTTGGATGACCCGCTGCTGGGCATGCCCGTGACGAACTTCTGGATGCGCCCGGAGGCCCGCGAGGAGCTTTTGGAGCGCCTTGCCAGCCAGGGCATGGTGCAGGACTACGAGGTGACCCTGAAGACCAAGTCGGGCGAGCCCATGCTCGTTTCCACCACCAGCGCCTACTACCGCGACGCCGATGGCAAGGTGCTGGGCGTGGAGGGAATCTTCCGTGACATTGCCGAGCGCAAGCGCCTGGAGCTGCGCTTGGCCGACCAGCTGGCCTTCCAGCAGGCGCTTTTGGACACCATCCCCTATGCGGTGTTCTACAAGGGGGCGGACTCGCGCTTCGTGGGCTTCAACAGGGCCTACGAGGAGTGTTTCGGCATCCGGCGGGAGGATCTCATCGGCAAGCGGGTGCTGGACCTGGAATACCTGCCCGAGGCCGACCGCTTGGCCTACCAGGCCGAGGACGAGGACGTCATTGCCCGTGTGGGCCGGGTGCATAAGGAGATGCCCATCCCCTTCGCCGATGGGGTGGTGCACCAGACGCTTTACTCCGTCAACGGCTTCCGCCTGGCCGATGGCACCTCCGGCGGGCTCATCGGCATCATTGTGGACATAACCGAGCGCAAGCGCGGCGAGGAAGCCCTGCGCGCCAGCGAGGACCGCTTCCGCGCCTTCATGGAATTTCTGCCCGACTATGTGGTCATCAAGGACGCCGAGTCTCGGCCCGTGTATGTCAACCAACGTTTTCTGGACACCTTCGTCACCGATGGCCGGATGGGCAGGCTGCCACGCGAAGTTTTCGACCCGGTCACAGCCGCGCGCGTGGAGGAAATGGACGCACGCGCCCTCAGGGATGGCTTCGTGGTGTACGACGAGGAGTGGCCGGACAAGGCCGGTGGGCGCCGCCTGCTGGAAATACGCAAGTTCCGCATCGAGCGGGAGAGCGGCTCCCCCCTGGTCGGCACCATCCTCACGGACATTACCCAGCGGCGCTACAACGAGGAAAAGTACCGCGTGCTCTTCGAGACCTCCAGCGAGGGCATCCTTGTCCTCAAGGATCTTCGCATCGTGGACTGCAACCCACAGGCGCTGGTGATGTTCGGCTGCCAGCGCGAAGATCTCGTCGGGCACAATCCCGGTGAGTTTTCCCCGCCGGTGCAGCCCGGTGGCGAGGAGTCCTCCGTGCTGGCCGAGAGGCTGCTGCTGCGCGCCCAGGGGGGCGAGCCGCAGGCCTTCGAGTGGCAACACCTGCGCTGTGATGGCTCCGCCTTCACCGCCGAGGTCATCCTCACCGTCATGGACCTGTTCAGCGAGACCTTCCTGGTGGGGTTCATGCGAGACATCTCTGACCGCAAGCAGATGCAGGAGCTGATGATCCAGACCGAGAAGATGATGAGCGTGGGCGGCCTGGCCGCGGGCATGGCCCACGAGCTGAACAACCCCCTGGGCATCATTTTGCAGTCGGTGCAGAACATGGAGCGGCGCTTCCGGCCCGGGCTTGCGGCCAACGCCGCCGTGGCGGCCAACCTGGGGCTGAGCCTGGAGCGTGTGGTGGAATACCTGCGCGCGCGCGGCATCGACGAGTACATGATGGGCATTCAGGACGCGGGGGAGCGCGCCGCGAAGATCATCCGCACCATGCTCGACTTCAGCCGCGGCAGTCAGTCCGTGCGGGCCTCCTGCTCCGTGCCCGCCATGATCGACACCGCCCTGGGCCTGGCCGCCAACGACTACGACCTGAAGAAGATGTACGACTTCAAGAGCATCCTCATCGAGCGCCACCACGGCGAGGGCGTGGGGGATGTGGAGTGCACGGAGACGGAGATCATCCAGGTGTTGCTCAACATCATCAAGAATTCCGCCCAGGCCATGCCGGGCAGGGGGCAGCGGCCCGATACTCCGAGGTTGCGCCTGGCCACCAGCCGCACGCCCGATGCCGTGCGCATCGAGATTGAGGACAACGGCCCGGGCATGGACGAGGCCACGCGCCGCCGCGTGTTCGAGCCTTTCTTCACCACCAAGCCCCAGGGGGAGGGCACGGGGCTGGGCCTTTCCGTGGGCTACTTCATCATCACCCAGAAGCACCGTGGCCACTTCAGCGTGGAGTCACAGCCCGGGGTGGGAACGCGATTTGTCATTGAGTTGCCTTTGGTGTAAGGGGCAGGCATGGCGCTCAACAACAGCACCCCGGCCAGCATTACAGTGCTCATCATCGATGATGAGCCTTTGTTGCGGCGGTCACTGGCGGACTACCTTCAGGACGAGGACCGCTTTGTGGCGCTGGTGGCCGGTGATGCGGAAGAAGGCCTGGCTATGCTGGCCCTGCACAGGGTGAACGTGTGCCTGGTGGACCTGCGCCTGCCGGGCATGAACGGCATCGACTTCATGCTGCGCGCCCAGGAGCTGGACCCCCGCCTGCGTTTCCTTATCCACACCGGCTCGCCCGAGGCGCAGCTGCCCAAGGCCATCATCCAGGACATTCCGGGCTACCGTGGGGTGCTCTTCAAGCCCCTGGCCGACATGGGAGAAATCATCCATGCCCTCGACCGCGCCGTCGAGTAGCCAGCCCTGGCAGGCGGCGGGCGGCGGGCCAGTGCGGGTGCTCGTCATCGACGACGAGCCCATGCTGCGGCGCACCCTGGGCGATTACCTGGAAGACTCCGGCTGTCTGGCGGCCCTGGCCGCCAACGGGGCCGAGGGGCTGGCCGCCCTGGAGCACTTCCGGCCGGATGTGGCCCTGGTGGACTTGAACATGCCCATCATGGACGGCTACGCCTTCATCGAAATAGCCCATAAGCGCCTGCCGGACCTGCCCATCATCGTGGTTTCCGGCGTGGGCACGGTGGACAAGGCCGTGCAGGCCATCCGCCTGGGCGCCTGGGACTACATCACCAAACCCATCGTACGGTTCGACATTCTGGAGCACACCCTTTCCCGCGTGCTGGAGCGCGCCCGCCTGCTGCGCGAGAACCAGGCCTACCAGCAGAACCTGGAAACCCTGGTGACGGAGCGCACGGCGGAGCTGACGAACACCCGCCGCCAGATTTTGTACAGCCTGGGCAAGGCCGCGGAATACCGCGACAACGAAACCGGCAGGCACGTCATCCGCGTGGGGGAGATGTGCGCGGCCGTGGGCCGGGCGATGGGGCTGCCCTCCGCCCGGGTGGAGATGCTGCGCGATGCCTCGCCCCTGCACGACATCGGCAAAATCGGCGTGCCCGACGCCATCCTGCTCAAGCCCGGGCCGCTGAACCCGGAGGAGTCGGCGGTGATGCGGCAGCACTGCCGCTACGGCTGCATGATTTTAAGCCAGCCTCTGGCCGACGGCCAGGCCAGCGAGGACATCTGCACCCTGGTGAGCACCGTGGGCCTGTACGACACGGACAAGAAGCTCATGCCCCTGGCCCAGACCATCGCCCTGGCCCACCACGAGCGCTGGGACGGCTCTGGCTATCCCAGCGGCCTGGCCGGGGAGGCCATCCCGCTTGAGGCGCGCATCGTCTCGGTTGTGGATGTGTACGATGCGGTGGGCAGCCACCGCGCCTACAAGGAGCCCTTTGCCGAGGACCTCTGCCAGGGCATCATCCGCGATGGCGCTGGCACGGCCTTCGACCCGGCGGTGGTGCTGGCCTTTTTTGAAAGCCTGGAAACCGTGCTGTTCCTCAAGGACCGCTGGCGCGACTAAAGCCCG
>JAVBYL010000122.1 GCA_030824035.1 Humidesulfovibrio sp. | reverse complement strand
GATATCGAAAATATGGACAAATGGTACAGCATTGTGTATTTGGTGGCGCATATCGCCACGGGATGGGCGGTTCACCACAGCACAGGGGGCGGCATGCCTGGAGCATATGCGCACATCACGGCGGTCAACGTGGCCAGGGAGCGGATGGGTGAGGACGCCTCCTTCCCGAACGAGGGCAAGGCCATTGCCGCGGCTTGGCTGAAGTATTGTGAGCTTGGCGCGGTGAGCCCGGACTACCCGTACCTGAATATCGCGGATGGCCGCCGCTCCGGCCAGTGGGCCGACGCCATGCACTGGGACCGCACCGGCGACCGCATACTGGCCGGGGTGCGAACCCTGGCGCGGATGCCGCAAACCTTATCGCGGGAGAGGTCCCTGGCCTGGCTCCTGGGCTTCACCGCGCATGTGGTCATGGACGCCACCGTGCACCCCGTAGTCGGCCTCAAGGTGGGCCAGCCCTACGAGGAGCACAAGATGGACCACCGCACCTGCGAGATGCACCAGGACACCTACATTTTCGAATCGAGGCTGAACCTCGGCATCCACTACGCCAACCACCTCACGTCCGGCATCTGCTCCTGTAGCGACCCGGACGATGAGGACAGGATCGATCCGGATGTCTTCTACCTCTGGAACGAGATGTTCAAGGAAGCGGACATGCGGTTGTATGTGGAGAACGCCCCGAGCATCCACGCCTGGCACGACTGCTTCGAGGATATTGTGGGCCACGTGGCGGACAGCAGGCTTGTGGCCCTGGCCCGGCACATCGCCCCGGGGATGTTGGACGGCAAAGTGTACCCCCTCTTTGAAGACGTGGAAGCCCAGTACCTCACCAACCTGGAAGTGCCCGGCGGCGGGCGCATGGACTACGACGCCATCTTCGACAAGGGCGTGGGCAACGTGGTGCGCGCCTGGGCCGTGGTCGCCTCGGACGTGCTGACCGGCACGGCGCTGTCTGGAGGCTTTTTGCGCAACTGGAACCTGGACACCGGCGAGGACGAAGCCGGAACCCTGACCTTCTGGAGCTGATGATGAAGACCCTGCGCCTCTGTATTGTCGCCTTCGCCCTTCTTTTGGTTGGCTGCGCCTGCGCCCAGGCCCAGTCCGAAGCGGAGATGAACGAGCTTGGCTCCGCGCTGACGAAGGTGAGCAGCGCGGTGGAATCCACCGTGCATTACAAAAAACTGGGGACAGCCTTAAAGGACGATGCGCTGCTCACCCTGGCCACCCGGCACGACCCCGCCCTTCTTGCGCCCTTCCAAGGTTACATGCTGCGCGCGGAGCAGGGGGCAGGGCACGCCGCCGTGCTGATGTGCACGTCAGACGGTCGGTTCGCCCTGTTGGAGGATGCGAGCTGCACGGCGAAGATGGAAAAGCACCTTTGGCGCGCCCAGCCTCCGCTGCCCTGCGCCTTCACCCTGAACCTCGACGAGGTGTGCCCCAAGCGCCCGCGCCCTTAGCGTCGCTTTTCTCATCCCTCCTCCTCCATCTATTCTCTTCCCCCTCCTTTCGGGCCAGCCGCCTCGCCGCTGTGAAACTGGCGCGGGCGGCTGGCCTTTTGCGTTTGGAACCTAGTTTCTTCGCTTGGCTGGTCCGCTGGCTGTTGACATGTACATCATATAGCCATATTGCTATGTCTCGAAGTTTGAGCGTGGATGCTGGAAAGAGGCGCAATGCTCAAAAAGAATGGCATTGTGCGAAGGGAGGAAATCATGCGCCAAGGGGACAACATGCGCCAAGGGGAAACCATGCGCGACCTGGTGAACGTCATGAAGGCCCTGTCCGATCCGGGGCGGGTGAAGGTGCTGAAGGCGCTGGAAGCGCGCGAGCTGTGCGCCTGCGAGATCATCGCCCTGCTGGGGCTGGCGCAGCCCACGGTGTCGCGGCACCTCAAGGTGCTGGTGGACGCCGGGCTCATCACCGGCCGCAAGGTGGGCTCCTGGGTGCACTACCGCCTGGTCCAGAACCCGGCCACGCCCTATGCCCAGGCCCTGCTGGCCGCCCTGCCGGGCTGGCTGGAGGCGGACCCGGAAATTGCGGCCATGCGCCAGGCCCTTCGCGATTCACGGCGCGACAAAATATCCACATCGCCCACATCGTCCATATCGCCTGGCGCGGCCTGTGCGGCGTGCGCCCCACCGAGAGCCTAGAGGAGTATCGAGATGGAAAAGACACGCGTGCTTTTCGTGTGCGGGCAGAATTCCGCCCGCAGCCAGATGGCCGAGGCCCTGCTGGACCACTTGGCCCCGGAGGACTACGAGGCCCACAGCGCGGGCATCGAGCCCGCCCCCATCAACCCCCTGGCCGTGGCCGCCATGGCGGAGCGCGGCATCGACATTTCCAAAAAACGCACCAAGCTGGTGGCCGAGGCGGTGGCCGAGTTGGCCGCCCAGGGCGGGCAGTTCGATGTGGTCGTCACAGTGTGCAGCAAGGCCGCCGGGGTGTGCCCCTTTGTGCCGGGCGTGCGGGTGACGGAGCGCTGGAGCTTCGACGACCCGGGCACGGTCACAGGCTCCCCCCAGGAGCAGCTGGCCAAGGTGCGCGCCGTGCGCGCCGACATTGAGGCCACGCTGCGCCAGTGGATAGCCGCCCGCAAGAATGCCTGAGGTGATGCAATGAAGGAGACGCAATGAAGCCTTCCAATTCCAGCAAGCCTTTACAGCCTTTGGACCCCTTGGGCCTGGGCAAACCCTGCGCCTGCCAGCAAAAGGCCCAGGCCGCGCAAAATCTTTCTGAGCAAGACCCGTCTGAGCAAGCCCAGGCCAGCGACGGCAAGCCCCTCACCGAGCGCCAGCGCGCCCATGCCGCCGCCCGCGAGGCCCGGGAGAAGGCCCGCGCCGCGGCCCTGGCCCCGCCGGACAACCTGCCCGGCAAGCTCGGCCTCACCGTGGCGGTGCTCATCGTCTGGTGGAACCTGTACATCAACCTGCCGGGCATGGCGCGCTTCGCCACCTACAACATGCTCGGCCTGGTGCAGGGCTCCCACCTGGGCGAGAGCGTGGAGTTCTTCCTGTACGATACGCCCAAGGTGCTGCTGTTGCTGGCGCTGGTGGTCTTCGGCGTGGGCATCATCCGCAGCTTCTTCACCCCGGAGCGCACCCGGCGCATTCTGGCGGGCAAAAGCGAGGCCGTGGGCAACGTGCTGGCCGCGCTGCTCGGCATCGTCACGCCTTTCTGCTCCTGCTCCGCCGTGCCGCTGTTCATCGGCTTTCTGGGGGCCGGAGTGCCCCTTGGCGTCACCTTCTCCTTCCTCATCTCCGCGCCCATGGTCAACGAGATAGCCGTGGTGCTGCTGTACGGCCTGCTGGGCTGGAAGGTGGCGGCCCTGTACATGGGCACAGGCTTGGCCGTGGCCATCGTCTCCGGGCTGGTCATCGGCAAGCTGGGCATGGAGCGGCACGTGGAGCAGTGGGTGCTGAACGTGCGCGCAGGCGGCGGGGACGAGGTCCCGGAGCTGACCTGGGCCCAGCGCCTGGACGCCGGTGCCCATGCCGTGCGCGACATCGTGGGCAAGGTGTGGCCCTGGGTGCTGGCGGGTATCGCTGTGGGCGCGGGCATCCACGGCTATGTGCCCGAGGGCTTCCTGGCCGGCATCATGGGCCGGGGCGCGTGGTGGAGCGTGCCCGTGGCGGTGAGCATCGGCATTCCCATGTACTCCAACGCGGCGGGCATTGTGCCCGTGGTGCACGCCCTGCTGGAAAAGGGCGCGGCCCTGGGCACGGTGCTGGCCTTCATGATGAGCGTCATCGCCCTCTCCCTGCCGGAGATGATCATCCTGCGCAAGGTGCTCAAACCTCGGCTCATCGCGGTGTTTGCGGGCGTGGTGGGTGCGGGCATCATGCTGGTGGGCTTTTTGTTCAACGCCATTCTGTAAAGGGGGCGTCATGGACCGGAAAAAACTGGATATCCT
>JAVBYL010000024.1 GCA_030824035.1 Humidesulfovibrio sp. | reverse complement strand
CCCCTGCTCATCCAGCTCATGTTCCTCTACTTCGTCTTCGCCCCCATGGTGGGCATGGAGGCCTTCGCCACCGCCGTGCTGGGCCTTTCGCTGTTCGAGGGCGCCTACGTTTCCGAAATCCTGCGCGCGGGCATCCTGTCCATCGAGCCGGGGCAATGGGACGCCGCCCAAAGCCTGGGCATGGGCCGCTGGGCCGCGTACCGCCACGTGATTCTGCCCCAGGCCCTCCGGCGCGTGCTGCCCCCCCTCACGGGCCAGGGCGTGTCCATCATCAAGGACTCCTCCCTGGCCAGCGCCATCGCCATTGGCGAATTGACCCTGCGTGGGCAAAGTATTGTCGCAGAGACCTTCCTGAGCTTCGAAATTTGGTTTACGGTGGCCGCACTTTACTGGCTCGTCACCACCGCCCTCTCCGGCGCGGCGGACGCCCTGGAACGACGCCTGGCCCACCCGGCCTAAGGCGCAACCCGATCATCCCTACGGAGGTGCCCATGCGTTGCAGACCATTCCTTTCCCTGGCTCTTCTCCTTGCCCTCACGCTGCTGGCGGCCACATCGGCCAGCGCCGCCGCCCGCGCCGATCTCGTCAAGGAGAGCACACTGGAGCAGGTGCTGCAGCGCGGAACCCTGCGTGTGGGCTTTTCCACCTTCGTGCCCTGGGCCATGCAAGACAAACGCGGCGAGTTCGTCGGCTTCGAGATCGACGTGGCGCGCCGCCTGGCGCAGGACATGGGCGTCAAGATCGTCTTTGAGCCCACCCAGTGGTCGGGCATCATCCCCGCCCTGCTCACCGGCAAGTTCGATGTCATCATCGGCGGCATGAGCATCCAGCCCCAGCGCGCGCTCAAGGTGAACTTCACCGTTCCGTACGAGTACTCCGGCATGTCCATCGTGGCGGGCAAGAAGTTCGCTGGCAAGATGAAGACCCTGGCCGACTTCAACCGCCCGGAGGTCATTCTGGCCATGCGCCAGGGCACCACCGCCGTGGAGGCCGCCAAGAAGCACATGCCCAAGGCGCAGGTGAAGCTCTTCGACAACGAGGCCCAGACCATCCAGGAAGCGCTGAACGGCCGGGCCACCGCCGTGGTCGCCTCCGACCCGTTCCCGGCCTTCCAGGCGCTCAAGCACCCGGACAAGCTGTATTTGCCCGTGGCCAAGCCCTTCACCAAGGAGCCCATCGCCTTCGCCGTGCGCAAGGGCGACCCGGACTTCCTGAACTTCCTGGATGGCTGGATACGCATGGTGGAGGACGAAGGCTGGCTGGCGGAGCGCCACAACTATTGGTTCCGCACCAACGCCTGGAAGGGGCTGGTGGAGTAGCGCGCAGCCATGGCGACCCTGGCCCGCACACGCCCTTCGCCCAGCGCGCTGGCGCTGGACTGCGCCATCCTGCTCGCCGTTGCGGGCGGGGTGCTGTGGCTGGTGCTGCGCGCCAAGGCCACCCTGCCCTACGACTGGGACTGGTCGGTTATTCCGCAGTTCTTGGCCTACAGCGACGAAGCTGGCCTGCACGCGGGCAGGCTGCTCACCGGGCTTGGCACCACCGTGCGGCTCAGCCTGTGGGCCGGTGCGCTTGCCCTGGCCCTGGGCACGCTGGCGGGGCTGATGCGCGTGAGCGCGCGGCTGTTCTGGCGGCTCACCGGCGGCACGTACGTGCTGCTTGTGCGCAACACGCCGCCGCTGGTGCTCATCTTCCTGTTCTCGTTCTTCCTGGGCGGCCAGCTCATCACCGCCCTCGGGCTCGACGCCGCCGTGGCCAACATGCCGCCGGGCTGGAGGCCCTGGGCCGAGGCCTGCCTTGGCCCCGTGGCGCAAATGCCCGCCTTCCTCGTGGCCGTGCTCACCCTTGGGCTCATCGAGGGGGCCTACATGGCGGAGATTGTGCGCGCGGGCGTGCAGAGCGTGGAGCCGGGCCAGTGGGACGCCGCCCACGCCCTGGGGCTCACGCGCCTTGGCACGCTCCGGCATGTCATTCTGCCGCAGGCCTTCCGGCGCATGCTGCCGCCGCTCACCGGGCAGTTCGTGTCCACGGTGAAGGACTCGGCCATCGTGTCCGTCATCTCCATACCGGAGCTTACCTTCCAGGCGCAGGAGCTGGTGAGCGCCACCTACCGCAGCTTTGAGGTGTGGACGCTGGTGTTCGCGCTGTACCTGGGCCTCACCCTGCCGTGCTCCCTGGCGGCGCGCTGGCTGGAGGCCCGGCTCACGCGGTCGGACCGCGACTGAACAGGACCGAAAAAGCACGGCGCCAGCATTTGACAGGCGTGGGATTGTGAAGCATTCTCACATAAACGACACGCGGAAAAGCGCCAGCGCGCGCCCCCGCACAAGGAGCAACCCATGGCCCCAGAAGTGAAGGTTTTTGCCCTTTCCACCTGCGTGCATTGCAAGAAGGCCAAGGAATATTTGGACGAGTGCGGCGTGAAGTACGAGTGCGTGCACGTGGACCTGCTCACCGGCGACGACCGCAAGCAGACCATTGAGGAAGTGCGCAAGCACAACCCGTCCGTCTCCTTCCCCACGCTTGTCATCGGCGATACGGTTGTCATCGGCTACAACAAGGACAAGATCGACGAGGCGCTGAAGAAATGAACGCGGAAACACTCTACGAAAACCTGAAGAAGATTCAGGAGCCCAAGGGCTATTACTTCAACACCGACATGACCCAGACCATGCCCCTGATGGAGAGCCTGCTGGAGAACAAGGGGCGGCTGGGCTACATGGCCTGCCCTTGCCGCCTGGCCAACGGCGAGTTCGAGCTGGATCGCGACATCGTGTGCCCGTGCATCTACCGCGAGGACGATGTGAAGGAGTACGGCGCGTGCTTCTGCGGCCTGTACGTGAGCAAGGAATGGAACGAGGGCACGATAGCGAAGCAGTATGTGCCGGAGCGGCGGCCTGTGGAGAATATTATTTTGTGAGCGAAGCAATGTCTGCAAACACAGGCGCATAGTCTACATGAACAAAGAGATTCTCCTCAACGACTTTGCTATACGCTCATTTCGAGATGTTGCAGATTACGATTACATAGCAGCAAGGCTTTCCTACAGAGCGATGCTTTTCCCTCAATTTATGTGGTCAGGGCTTCAGGCGGTTGAAAAATATTTAAAATGCATTCTCTTGCTAAACAGAGTACCAGCGAAGAATCTTAATCACGACCTAGGAGCAGCGTTCAATCTGGCAACTCAAAAACTACCTTTCGAGTTGCGACTTCGTGAACCCAGCAAAAAAATCATACAACATTTGGACAACTATGGTCGTTATAGGTATTTTGAGTCGTCCTACTTTGTACTAGGGCTTGAACTACCCAAGCTAGACATGGCGGTGTGGGACATTCGACGGTATTGCAGATCCTTAGACTACATGGTCACCGCCCAATCAGGTGAGCGACATTCACTACTTGACGAAGAAATCGCAAATATAATTGATGCCGAAAAGTCCCCGCCTCAGAAATTTAATATTCAAGGCGGGATGCTGGAAAAGATTTTAGGCAATGCAAACCACCCAGGGCGAGAAGCACTCATCTGGCACAACTTGTTTTTCGGATCACGTATTCGGAAAAAGGCGAAGCCAAATACTCACATGGCCGCTTCAAATTCACCATTATCACTTCACCCTGAAGTCCTCGAAGCAGCGTTAGAGTATATTTTTTTGCCGAAAGAAGTGATTACGGCTTATCGTAATCATACTGTTTCCACCGCCCTTGAGGACTAATTATCCGCTTGAACGGCTACCAATAATCACCATTCCTCAAGAACATTCCCTTCCTTTCACGCCCCCTCCCTTTGCCCCCCAAAAACGAAAAAGTCCCCGTCCTGCTTGCGCAGGACGGGGACTTATATAATGTGCTTCGGTAGTGCTTAGTAGTGACGGGGAGGACGGGACTCGCGTTCCTGGGCCTCGTTGACCTTCAGG
>JAVBYL010000279.1 GCA_030824035.1 Humidesulfovibrio sp. | reverse complement strand
TCCACAACGACATTCGCCGCAGCGGCGGCATCATCGCCCTTGGGGGCAGCGGTCTCATCGCTCTTTGGCGCGACGGCCTCCGCAGGAGCCTGCTCGCCGGGGCGCTCGATGATGCGGGCGGCGGGGGCGGCAACGCGCTTCGCCTCGGCCTTGGTGGCCTTGGACTCGGCGGCGGGCGCTTCCTTCACCACCGCGTCTTTCGCGGCGGCTTCCGTCTTGGGCGCGGGACCGGCTGTAGCCTCGGCCTCCGGCTTGGCGGCGGCCTCCACAGGGGCAACCTCAACTGCAACGGCAGGTGCGGCTTCCTCGGCGGGCTTGGCCAACTCCTCGGGGCGAACAATGCGGGCAGTGCGGGGAGCGGCGGGCTCCTCGTCAGCGGGCTTGGCGGCGCGGGCGGGCTTCTTCTCAGCGCCGTCGTTGGCCTCAGCGGGCTTGGCCTCGGTGGGCTTGGCCTCGGCGGACTTGGCCACGGCCTCCACAGCCGGGGCTTCCTCCTCTGCGTGGGCCGCATCGTGGGCGGAGTCCTCGGGGGAGCCGGGCTTGGCCTTGCGGCTGCGCACGATGACGCCGGGCTGAACTTCTCTACGCACAACCTCGGTCTGCGGCGCGGCCGCGCTGCGAAGAGACTTGCGCACTTGCGCGGCCTCGTCGTCTTCCAGGGTACTCGAGAGGCTTTTGACCTGGATGTCCATGTCCCGCAAATGTTGCAGGATCTCCTTGTGACCGATGCCAAGTTCGGTCGCCAGGTCCTTCACCTTAAGCTTCGTCGCCATTCACTTTCCCCCTGATTAACGCTTCTTCCGCCCGAGACCGCGGCGGAGAAATCTCTCGCGACACTCCTGCCGACAGCACACATACACTCCCCTTCCAGGGAGGCGTTGCGCCAGATCAGGCACGAGGTCGGGCACATTGCCCTGTGCGTCCTGGCCGCCCTGCGCGGCATCCGCGCGGACGTACCGGGTGAGTTCGGCTTTGGGGTGCCTGTGCCTGCACATGCAGCACATCCGCACCGGTCCCTGCCGCCCGCACCCGTTGGACGCCTGTTCCACTTACGCCTCCGGAGTCACCGGGGCTTCGTTCTCTTCTTCGTCCGCGGCCTGGGCCTCAGGCGCCGGGGCAAGCCCCAGTATGTTCACGGCGGCGCGCATGTCGCGGATTTTCTCCGGGTTCATGCCCGCAACCTGCAAAAGCTCTTCGTCGGTGGCGACCACCAAACGGGCGGTGGTGTCCAGCCCGGCGGCCAGGAAGGCCTCCATGGCCACCTCGGCCACGCTGGCCAGCTGGTCCATGCCCTTCTTGTCGGCGTTGATCTCGCCGTAGCGGCTCTCGGTGAAGATGTCGATCTTCCAGCCCAGCAAGTGCGCGGCCAGCTTCACGTTCTGGCCCTTGCGGCCAATGGCCAGGGTCAGCTGGTCGTCGGGCACCACGACCTCGAGGGTCTTCTCGTCGTCGTCCACCATGATGCGGCTGATGACGGCCGGGGACAGGGCGTTCTGGGCGTACACGGCGATGTCCGGGCTCCAGACGACGATGTCGATGCGCTCGCCCTTGAGCTCCTGCACGATGTTCTGGATGCGGGAGCCGCGGATGCCGACACAGGCGCCCACGGGATCCACATCGCGGTCGCGCGAGGAAACGGCCACCTTGGCGCGCAGGCCGGGGTCGCGGGACACGCCCATGATCTTGACCGTGCCGTCGTACACCTCGGGCACTTCGCGGGCAAAGAGGGCGCCCATGTAGTCCGGGTGGGAGCGGGAAACCAGGATCTGGGGTCCGCGGGACTCCTTCTGCACATCAATAATATAAGCCTGGATGCGGTCGCCGCGCTTGTAGCGCTCGCGGGGAACCTGCTCCTCTTTGGGGAGCAGGGCCTCGGTGCGGCCCAGGTTGATGATCCAGCCGGTGCGGTCGCGGCGCTGGACGATGCCGGAGACGATCTCGCCCTTGCGGTCGCGGTATTCCTCGAAGATGATCTCCTGCTCCGCGTCGCGCATGCGCTGGATGATGACCTGCTTGGCGGACTGGGCGGCGATGCGGCCGAGGTCCTCCACGTTGACCTTGAAGCCCATCTCGTCGTCGAGCTGGACGTTGGGGTCGTGGGTGCGGGCCTCCTCCAGTTCGATCTCGCTCACGGGGTCGTTGATTTTGGCAACGACGACCTTGAACTGATAGACCTGGATTTCGCCCAGCTCCTCGTTGAAATTCACTTCGATATCCATCTGGTCGCCGTACTTGCGAGCGACGGAGGAGCGCACGGCCTCCTCAAGGGTATCAATGAGCAGATCGCGGTCAATGCCGCGGTCCTTGCTGATCTGGTCTATGGCTTTCTTCAGTTCCGAGCTCATGGCGCTCCCTCCGCTGCCGCCGGGGCCGCTGTGCGGCTCTCTCCGGCGGGAGATTCTGCGTCCGTGGCGCCAGGGATCACGCACGGGCTGCCCGCCCGGCCCCTGGCCTCCTCCAAAAAAAACGTGCCTGTCGTTTAAGCGCGCGCGTGCCCCTAGGCCTGCGGCGCGGCTCCGGGAAATTCGTGTACAAGATGGGCGCTTTTCACCAGCGGCCAGGAAACACGGACGCTGCCGCCCTCCTCGCTGATGACGATGTCCGCGCCGTCGACCTCGGCCAGCACGCCGCGCAGGTGCCTGCGGCCGTCCTGGGGCTGGTTCAGCCGCACATCAACCACCTGCCCCACATAGGACGCCAGCTGCTCCGGCTCGAAAAAGCGGCGCTCCAGCCCTGGCGAGGACACCTCAAGCACGTACGCGCCGGGGATGGTGTCCTCGGCGTCGAAAACAGCGCCAAGATGGCGGCTCACACGGGCGCAAGCGGAAATAGGCACGCCGCCCTCGGCATCAATGAAGACGCGCAGGAGCATGCGGCCACCGGCCGAAGCAATCTCGATGCCCCAGAGGGAAACCTCAAGGGCAGCCACCGCCGGGCGTATGGTCCCGGCAAGCCTTTCAATCAGGGGCGTTCTCGTCATTCCGTGGGTGTATTCCGCGTTGTTTTACAAATAAAAAAGTGGACCAAAAGGCCCACCATACTCTCGAGGAACCAGTGAGGTTCAGGCGGTCTAGTCCTTGAGGCCTTGGAGCGGGTGACGGGGATCGAACCCGCAACACCGAGCTTGGGAAGCTCGTACTCTACCATTGAGCTACACCCGCCCGCACCGCCCTATCTAGTCGCGCGGATATGGCTTGTCAACGAAAAACCTGTGCCGTTTCGGGAATTGTTCGGCCTGGGCAGGATGATGCGTATACCCTGTGCACCATGCCCAGGGTCCTGTCAACCGGCTGCTGCCCCGCCCAGCGTGCAAAAGTGTGGCGCGCAATTTGCATCACAGCTGGCAGACCAGGAGGTTGTCATGCGTGAAAGTGTCTACAGCGCGCTCTTCGGAGCCTTGTCCAATGAGCATCGGTTGGACGCTATATCCAACAATTTGGCTAACGTAAACACAACGGGATACAAGAAGGACGCCAACGCCTTCCATGACACCTTCCAAAGGTTCGCGCACGACTACGTGACGGATACCCGTCAGCATCTGCAGGACCAGCACCTTTGGCCCAACCCGTACGTCCAGGCGCGGCCCAGGCTCTCCGGCCAGTACTGCGACCTTTCGCAGGGCAGCCTGCAGAGCACGGGCAACACCCTGGATGTGGCGCTCTCCGGCGACGGGTTCTTCAAGGTGCGCACCCCGAACGGCGATTTCATGACGCGCGGCGGCAGCTTCAAGCTCGCCAGCGACGGCCGCCTCATCACCGAACAGGGCTTCGAGGTCCTGGGTGATGGCGGCCCGGTCACCCTCCCGCGCGACAACAAGATCGTCATCGACTCCAACGGGGCCATCACCGCCGATGGCGACCAGCTGGGGAACCTGGACATCGTCTCCGTCTCCGACCCCAAAGCCCTGGAGAAGGC
>JAVBYL010000265.1 GCA_030824035.1 Humidesulfovibrio sp. | reverse complement strand
GGCTCGGGGCCGTGGCCGGTTTGGGCTGCCTGGTTGCAGAACACGCAGCGCTGCGGGCAACCGGCAAAGGGCAGAAAGACGGGGTGGATCTTCGGGTTGGGCTGGCGGCGCGGCTCCGGATGGGCAAAGCGCGTCAAAATCCGGCCCTCGGCCAGGGGGCCGGGCTGCCGGGCGAAGGTCATGGGCTGACCGGTGCGGTGGCGGTCGTCTCGTCGCTCACGATGCGGCCGTCCTCGATGCGGATGATCCGCCGGGCTCTCCGGGCCACCTCTTCATCGTGGGTGACCAGGACGATGGTGCGGCCCTCGGCGTTCACCTCGGCGAACAGGCGCATGATTTCGTGGCTGGTGGCGCTGTCCAGCTGGCCCGTGGGCTCGTCGGCCAAAAGCAGGCCTGGATCGCACAGCAGGGCGCGGGCCATGGCCACACGCTGTTGCTGGCCGCCGGAAAGGTTGGCGGGCTTGAAGTTCACGCGGTCCGCCAGGCCCACGCGGGCCAGCAACTCCAGGCCGCGCGCGCGCAGCTCCGCCGGGGCCAGCCCGGAGTACATGCCCGGCAGCATGACGTTCTCCAGCGCGGTGGCGTAGGGCACAAGGTAAAAGCTCTGGAACACGAAGCCCAGGGCGGTGTTGCGCAGGTGGGAGCGCTCGTCGTCGGAGAGGTGGGACACATCGCGCCCAAGCAGGCGGTAGGTGCCGTCCGTGGGGCTGTCGAGCAGGCCCATGAGGTGCAGCAGGGTGGACTTGCCCGAGCCGGAGGTGCCTTGCAGGGCCACGAACTCGCCCGGGGCGATGGTGAGCGAGATGCCGCGCAGGACTTCCACACCCGCTTCGCTGCTCGCGTCCACGCCCATTTCCGTGCCCGTTTCCGCGCCGCTTGGCGCATTGGCCGCCGCCGGGTTTTCCGGCGCGTTGTTGGCCTCGCGCCCGGCCTTGCCGCCAAACAGCCGCGCCAGCAGCCCCGGCTTCTGCTCCGGGGCCAGCACCTGCCGGTACACCTTGCGGATGGCGGACATCTCCACCACGGGCGTTATGGTTGCACTGGTCGTGTCGGCTGTGGTCGTCATCAGCCGCCCTTCTTGGCGCCGCCGGGCCGACCGCCTGAGGAACCGCCCGAAGGCCCGGCCTGGCCGTTCTTGCCGTTCTGCGCGCCCGGCTTGCCGGACTCCGCGGGCTTGTCCTGGCCGGAGAGCACGATCTGCGTGGCCACCTCGTCGCCCTCGTTCAAGCCCTCGAGCACTTCGCTCTGCTCCAGGCCGGGCAGGCCCAGCTTGGGCTGCACCTGGCGCGGCTTGGCCGGGGCGGCGGGGTCCACCACGAAAACGGTCTGCTTGCCGCCCACCCACTTGAGGGCCTGGTTGGGCACGGTGAGCACGTTTTGGCGCGTCTCCACCACCACGCGGCACTGGGTGGTCATCTCCGGGCGCAGCAGCAGCGCCTGTTCGGGGTCCACGGTCACCAGGGCTTTGTAATACACGATGTTATCGCGAATTTCCGGCTCCGGGTACACGCGGTCTATCTGTCCGTTGAAGGTGCGGCTGGGCTGGGAGTCCACGCGGAACTCCACGGGCAGGCCCTGGCTCACGCGGCCCACGTCGGTCTCGTCCACGTAGATCCACATCTCCAGGCGGGTGGGGTCCAGCACGGTGACGAGGTTGGCCACCTGCAGGCCCGCCACGATGGTTTCGCCCTCCTGGGCCGTGACCTGGGAGACCACGCCGTTGATGGGGCTGACAATCTTCGTATAGGAGAGGCGCACGTCCAGGGTCTGCATGGCAGCCCGCGCGGCCGCGGCGTCGGCCTTGGCAATCTTGTGGTTCTGCCTCGTCTCGTCGAGGATGCTCTGGGCCTGCATGCCCTGCTTGGTCAGGCTCTCGTGCCGGGGCAGGGTGATGCCCGTGAATTGCGCCTTGGCATCTGCCAGGCGGACCCGCGCCTCGGCCTCGGCCCGCTGGGCCATGAGCTCGCGGGCGTCGATTTCCGCCACCACTTGGCCTTTCTTCACCGCGTCGCCCACGCGGACGAACACGCGCGAGATGGTGCCCGTGGCTCGCGCGCCGATTTTGACGCTGGCGCCCACCTGGGCCTTGATGATGCCCGTGGCTTCCAGCACACGGCGCACCTCGCCGCGCTCCACCTTGGCCGTTGCCAGTACCTTGGTTTCGCCCGTGGCCTTGCTTTTTTTGACGTAGTAATAGCCGCCCCCCGCGAGGAGCACGACGGCCAGGATGAGGTACAAGAGTTTTTTGCGTGTCATTGTGGTGTGTGTTGCATGGACTTTTGCAGTGGGGACTGCCGTCCTTCAGCCCGTGGGCGGGCCTTGCGCCTTGTCCTCATCGTCCGCGCCACCGCTCTGGGCGGGCGCTCTCTTCCCGTGGAGTGTCCTACTTCTCAGTCAATTCGTCTATCCATTTCGCCAGGGGCGTTTCCACCAGGGCGCGCAGCTCCTTCAGCCTGGCCTCGCTCTCGGCCTCGAAGCGCAGCACCAGGGCGGGCTGCGTGTTGGAGGCCCGCACCAGGGCCCAGCCGTCGGGGAACACCAGGCGCGCGCCGTCGTCGCCTTCCAGCGTATACAATTTGGCGAACTCCACCCGCGCCTTTTCCGCCACGGCGAACTTGATCTCGTCCGGGCAGTCCACGCGCAACTCCGGGGTGACGAAGGTTTGCGGCCAGTCGTTCAGCATTGCGGAAAGCGGCGTGCGCGTGCCGGAGAGGATCTCCACCAGCCTCAGCGCCGCATAGGGCGCGTCGTCGAAGCCGTAGTAACGGTCGGCGAAGAACATATGCCCGCTCATCTCGCCCGCCAGGGCGGCGTTTTCGCGCAGCAGGCGGTCCTTGATGAGGGAGTGGCCCGTGGCGGACATGATGGGCCTGCCGCCGTGGCGCTCAATGTCGGAAAACAGCAGGTGCGAGCACTTCACATCGCCGATGATGGCCGCGCCGGGCTGCTCCGCCAGCACCCGCCGGGCGAAGATGGCCAGCAGGCGGTCGCCGTGGATGACCCGGGCCTGCTCGTCCACCGCACCGATGCGGTCTCCGTCGCCGTCCAGGCCGATGCCGCAGGCGGCTCCGGTTTCCAGCACCTTGGCCTTCAGCGGGCCCAGGTTCTTTTCCTCCACCGGGTCAGGGTGGTGGTTGGGAAAGCGGCCGTCCGGCTCGCAGAACAGCGGCACAACCTCGGCCCCGGCCCGCTCCAGCAGCGCCTGTGCCACCAGCCCGGCCGCGCCGTTGCCGCCGTCCAGCACCACCTTCACCGGGCCCTTCAGCGTCACCAGGCGCGAGACGGTGTCGAGGTAGCTGGGCACGATGTCGTGGTTGGAAACGAGGCCCTGGCCCTCGGGGAAGGTTCCGGCCTCAAAAAGTTGGGCAATGGCCTGGATCTGCTCGGAGTGGATGGTGCTTTTGCCCGCCCACACCTTGAAACCGTTGTACTCCGAGGGGTTGTGGCTGGCGGTGATCATCACCCCCGCGTCCATGGCCAAATGGCGGATGGCGAAATAGCACACCGGGGTGGGAACCATTCCGATGGTCAGCACGTCTACCCCTGTGGAGGCCAGCCCGGCCACCAGGCGCTGCTCGAACCCGGGGGAGGTGAGGCGGCAATCGCGCCCAACAACGGCCCTGCGCGAGCCGCGCGCCAAAAAATACGCGCCGCAGGCCCGGCCCAGGCGTTCCACCCAGTCGCCGTCGAAGTCCCTGCCCACCACGCCACGGATGTCGTAGGCACGGAAAACGCCGGTGTTGGTCCTGGGGAGCTGTTGCGGGGCGGTATTCGATGCTGTCACAGCTGGTATCCTCGCTCGTGGCGCTTGCGCGCGGGTATTTGTGATTGGAACGAAGTAGCACAGGACGAATCGCCAGGGAAGAGGTGAGCGTTTGCCCGCCAAATCCCGACATAAATAGTCGACTTTGCTAGAGGAATACTGTTGCGTTG
>JAVBYL010000172.1 GCA_030824035.1 Humidesulfovibrio sp. | reverse complement strand
ATGCCCCTTGCCCCGGCGCCGGGCACAAACACGATGGCGTGCCCGAGGTTGCGCACCGTTCCGCTGGTGAATACCTTGCCGCCGAAGAACATTTCCACCTGGTACGACGCCCCGAGGGGACAGGGAATTTCCTGCCGGTAGCCGGGGTACAGCCCCCACTTGGGTGGCGGGTCCGTTTCCCAGGCCACATCCACCCGCTCCAGGGCCGGGGCCCCGCAGCCAGCAAGGCCCAGGGCCGCCAGCATCACCACTGCCGCCAGAAAAAACCAAAGCCGTTTGCCCATGCGCCGCCTCCGAATATGGGGGGTGAACCAACTACCCCAGCCCGTAAGCAGTCTTCATGCCAGCGGCGAAAAGCTCCCGCCTAGGGCATGACGCGGTGGACAAAGGCCTTGATGGCCGAGGTCAGCCGCCCGGACTGGTCGAACATGATGAAGTGGCCGGTGTTGTCCCACTGCTCGTAGGACAGCTGCGGGAACACCTTGGCCAGGTAGGGGCGCGGGGTCTGCCCCTCCAGCTGCGAGGTGGCGTAGACCGCCTTCACCGGAACGTTGACGGGGCTGTTGTTCCAGCTCTCCGGGTCCAGAAAGTTCAACATGGAGCTCAGGGCCACATGGCGCGGGGTGCCCAGCATGGAGGCCAAAACCTTCTCCCGCGCGGCCGGCGGGGTGGAGTCCACCAGCATGGGCGCCACAAAGCCCCGGACGAACTCGCGCCAGCCGTCCGGCGTTTGGGCCAGGGGGTTGTTCAGCAGCACCTTGAAGCCCTCCACCTGCATCTGGTCCTTGGGCAGGTCGACGTATGCGCCGTCCACGATGAACAAGCCCACGGCCCGGCCAGGGTGGCGCTCCATGAAGCGCTTGGACACGGCCAGGCCCATGCTGTGGCCCACCAGCACCGCCCGGCGCACTCCGGCGTCGTTCAGCACGGCGGCCACGCTCTCGGCCAGCAGGTCCTGGGTGTACTCGCGCTGGGGCGCATCGCTTTTGCCAAAGCCGATGAGATCCACGGCCAGCACCCGGCGTCCGGTGGCAACGGCCTGGGCTTGGGCCTGCCAGAAGCTCGCATCGCAGCTCCAGCCGTGGATGAAGACCACGGCATCCGGCCCAGTGCCCTGGTTGGTGTAGTGCACGCGCTGGCCCAGGAAGGGTGCGTAGCGGTCTTGTGCCGGGGCGGCGCTGGCCTCGCTGATGAAAAACGCGGTGCCAAGAAGGGCGCAGATCATGAGCGGGACCGCCAAGCGGAACAGCAGGCGGAAAGATGAAAGGGCGGAACAAGGCTTCATTGTATGGGGCTCCGTGTTGGGTGGGCGCGGGCCAGCCGGTAATATCGGCCTTGGGCCCGGGCAAAACGCTTTTCTGGTGTATAAGAGGGGAAATATCCCCCGGCAAGGGGAAACTCCGCGTTTCAAACACTCTGCCGCCTTGACAAATTCTCGCCGCCAGGAGCAAGAGCCCCCCATGCACCTTCGCACAACCAACACACGTTTCAAACGGCTTGCCGCCAGGCTTGCCGCGCTTTCACTGGTGGCGGTGTCCGCCTTGGCCGGGCTGCCCGCCCGCGCCCTGGCCGCTGAGGCCCCATCGTACCACGCAAATTCCACGTCTAACGCCGGAACCACCCTCATCCTCACCGAGGAGAACGACTTCTTCGCCGGGACCGACGAGCGCTACACCAACGGCATCAAGCTGACCTGGATTTCCGGCGACCTGAAACGCTACGCAGAGGACCAGCGCCTGCCGGACTTTGTGCTGCCGTACCTGCATGCCCTGCCCTTTGTGAACGAGCCGGGCCAGCAGTACAACGTGGCGCTTTCCCTGGGGCAAAACATGTACACCCCGCGCAACACCCAAACCGAGATGCCCCAGCCCGATGACCGGCCCTACGCTGGCTGGACCTACATGTCCCTGGGGCTGCACGCGAAAACCGCCAACCAGCTGGACACCTTCGAGACCAGCCTGGGCTTGGTGGGCCCCTCCGCCCGCGCGGGTGAAACTCAGAACAACTACCACACGCTCATGGGCTTTGCCCGCGCCGAGGGTTGGAAAAACCAGATCCACGACGAGCCGGGGCTCATGCTCTCCTGGCAGCGCACCCTGCGCGCAAAACGTGTGGATATTGGCCGCGATGTGGCCTGGGACTTTTTGCCGCACTTCGGCGCCACGGCGGGCAACGTGCTTACCCAGGCGACAGCCGGGTTTGAAACGCGCCTGGGCTACAACCTGCCCTGGGACTTCGGCACCTCGCTCATCCAGCCCGGCGGCGGCGTGAGCGCGCCAGCGGACCCCGATGACCCGCGCCTGCGGCGCGACACCTACGCGGGCGTGCACCTGTTCTTCGGGGCCGAGGGCCGCGCCGTGGGCCGCAACATCTTTTTGGATGGCAATACCTGGGAGCGCAGCCCCCATGTGCCCAAGAAGGTCTTTGTGGGCGACCTGATAGGCGGCGTGGGCCTGGTGCTTGGGCGCACCAAAATAACCTATACCCACGTGTACAGGACAGAAGAATACTATGGCCAGAAAGGCCCGCAGGTGTTCGGGTCCGTCAGCCTCGCGGTGACGTTCTAGGCAAAGCGCCAGCAAGCCGTGCCAGGGGCGGCGCGGGCTTGCGCGCCTAGTCTGGCGGCTTAGGCCTGCGGAGCGGCGGGCTCTTCAGCTTCGGAAGGCTCTTCGTCGCTGGGCTCCACAGGATTGCCATACTCGTCGTACTCCACCGGACGCGAGGCGTTTTCCTGCTTGCGCTTCAGCTTCTCTTCTTTTTTCTTCTTCTTTGCCAGTTCCTTGGCGCGCTTTTCGTATTGATAATTCGGCTTGGCCACGAGCCTTCCCTTGCTAAAGGTTTCAGGATGATTCCAGCGTCTTGAGAGACGACCCTACCCATTCCCGCGCAATGTGGCAACGACTTTGCACCAGCCACTTGCGGAGCCAGCCGATATGCGCCATGGACAACCATGAGCCAGCCCGCCACCGCCCAGGTCAACCTCACAGTCGTCACCTGCAACCGCCTGGAATGCACGCGGGAGTGCCTGGAGTCGCTTTTTGCGCGCACCAGCCACCCGTACAGCCTGGTGGTGGTGGATAACGGCAGCGCCGACGGCAGCCGCGAATACCTGGCAGGGCTCCACGCCGCCGGGCGTGTCCACCGGCTCATCCTGCTGGAGGAGAACCTAGGCGTCTCCTGTGGGTATAACCTGGGCTGGAGCCAACTCGCGGCGGAGCATTACGTCAAGATCGACAATGATGTGGTGTTCCAGCGCGCGGACTGGCTGGACCAGCTGGTGCGGCTGGCCAGTGTCCACGCCGATGCGGCCATGCTGGGCTTCGGGGAGTCCGTTTCGCACGTGGCGCGGCAGGACGCGGAAGCGGGCGGCACGCTGTATTACAAAGGCCATGTGGGCGGTCTGGCGCTCATCCGCCGGGATGTGTTCGAGCGCCTGGGATATTTTTGCGAGGACTACGGCCTGTATGGCGAGGAGGACAGCGACTACGGCCTGCGCGCGCGCCTGGCCGGGTATGCCAACCTGTGCCTGTGGGACGGGGCCGCGCCGTACACCGCCTACGTGGACCACAAGGACCCCAACGCCGCCGCCTTCCGCCAGTGGAAGGACACCGAGCGCCAGCGCAACGTGGAGCGGGCCTTCCGTCTCAACGACACGCTGTACAAGACCGGCCTGCGCGAGCTGCGCATGGAACGCCGCCTGCTGCCGGAGTGCGTGGGGCGGTCCTGCTCCTTCCGGCCCAATTTGGACTATCTGCGCCGGTTCGCCAGCTGGGAGGCCAGGTATGGCCCCCTGGTGGAGGCCATCCGGCAGAGCGAGGAATTCCAGGTCATTGAAAAGGACCTGGGTTTCAACTTCTGGTTCTAGCCCCCCGCCTTCATCTTCTCTATGAGCGCGCGGAGGCTCTGGGTTTGGCTGGCGAGCTCGCCCACGGCCTGTGAGGACTGGCGCATGGCGTCGCTGGTTTCGCTGGAGATGCGGTTGATGTCGTCGATGCTGCGGTTGAT
>JAVBYL010000044.1 GCA_030824035.1 Humidesulfovibrio sp. | reverse complement strand
GCGGAGTTGGGCTATACGGCAGTTTGCACCACGCGCAAAGGGGATACGTCACATGTCGGATTTCGTGCATCTGCACTGCCACAGCGAATACAGCCTTCTGGACGGCGCCATCCGCGTCAAGGACCTCTGCTCCCGCGCCAAGGACCTGGGCATGCCCGCCGTGGCCCTCACCGACCACGGCAACATGCACGGCGCCCTGGTGTTCCGTCAGAAGGCCATCGACACCGGCATCAAGCCCATCATCGGCTGCGAGGTGTACGTGGCCCCGGGCGAGCGCACGGACAAAGGCGCCACCAGCTCGCGCCAGGCGGCCTTCCACCTTGTGCTGCTGGCGCAAAACCGCACCGGCTACCAAAACCTCATCAAACTGGTGAGCGAAGGCTACCTTACCGGCTTCCACTACAAACCCCGCGTGGACAAGAACCTACTGCGCAAGCACTCCGAGGGGCTCATCGCCCTTTCCGCCTGCCTGGCGGGGGAGGTGAACCGCACCCTGCTTTCCAAGGGCCTGGACCCCGGCATCGCCATGGCCCGGGAATACGCCGAAATTTTTCCCGACCGCTTCTACCTGGAAATGCAGGCCAACGGCCTGGAGGAGCAGCGCCGCGCCAACGAGCTGCTGCTGCAGGTGGCGCAGGAGACCCGGCTGCCGCTGGTTGCCACCAACGACTGCCACTACCTGACCCAGGACGACGCCGAGGCCCACGACATCCTCCTGTGCATCGGCACGCAGCGCACGGTGCTCGACAAGGACCGCATGCGCATGGGCACCACGGAGCTGTACTTCAAGACCATGGAGGAGATGGAGGCCGCCTTTTCCCACTGCCCGGAGGCGCTTTCCAACACCCTCAAAATCGCCGACCAGTGCAACGTGGAGTTGGAGCTCGGCAAGTCCCACTTCCCGGTGTACGACCTGCCCGAGGGCGTGAGCATCGACGAGGAGTTCGACCGCATGGCCCGCGAGGGGCTGACCACCCGGCTGGCCACCATCGCCTACGAGGTGGACGAAAAGGCCTACTGGGAACGCCTGGAGTACGAGCTCAAGGTCATCAAGGGCATGGGGTTCCCGGCCTATTTCCTCATCGTGCAGGACTTCATCAACTGGGCCAAGCGCCAGCGCATCCCGGTGGGGCCTGGGCGCGGCTCGGCCGCCGGTTCGCTGGTAGCCTGGGCGCTCAAAATCACCAACATCGACCCCCTGCCCTACGACCTGCTGTTCGAGCGCTTCCTGAACACCGAACGCGTCAGCCTGCCGGACATCGACGTGGACTTCTGCGAACGCCGCCGCCTGGACGTGGTGCGTTACGTGGCGGGCAAGTACGGGGCCGACCACGTGGCCCAGATCACCACCTTCGGCACCATGAAGGCCAAGGCCGCCGTGCGCGATGTGGGCCGCGCCCTGGGCATGACCTTCGCCGAGACCGACCGCATCGCCAAGCTCATCCCCGAAGAAATGAAGATGACCCTGGACAAGGCCCTGGAGAAGGAGCCGGAGCTCATGGCCATGATGGTGGGCAACCCGCAGGTGGAAAAGCTCATCGACATTTCCAAGCGCCTGGAGGGGCTCTCGCGCCACGCCTCCACCCACGCCGCGGGCATCGTCATTTCAGACAGGCCCATGCTGGAGTACCTGCCGCTGTACAAGGGGAAAGAGGGCGAAATAGTCACCCAGTACGACATGAAGCTCGTCGAGAAGGTTGGGCTCATCAAGTTCGACTTTCTGGGCCTGCGCACCATGACCGTGGTGGAGGACGCCCTGGACATCATCCGCGGCCAGGGCAAAACCCCGCCCGACCTGGACACCCTGGCCCTGACGGACCCCAAAACCTACGAGATTTTCTGCTCCGGCGAAACGGACGGCATCTTCCAGGTGGAATCAAGCGGCATGCGCAAGTACCTGCGCATGCTCAAGCCCTCCTGCTTCGAAGACATCATCGCCATGCTGGCCCTGTACCGCCCCGGCCCGCTGGGCTCGGGCATGGTCGACGAGTTCATCAAGCGCAAGCACGGGCAGATCCAGGTGAGCTACCCGCACCCCAGCCTGGAGGAGACGCTGAAGCCCACGTACGGCGTCATCGTGTACCAGGAGCAGGTCATGAGCTGCGCGCGGGTTATTGCCAACTACTCCCTGGGCGAGGGCGACCTGCTGCGCCGCGCCATGGGCAAAAAGAAGCCCGAGGAGATGGCCAAGCAGCGCGCCCGGTTCATGGAGGGCGCCCGCGAGAACAAGATCGCCGAGGCCACGGCGGCGGAAATCTTCGACCTCATGGAGAAGTTCGCCGAGTACGGCTTCAACAAGTCCCACTCCGCAGCTTACGCGCTCATCAGCTACTACACGGCCTACCTGAAGGCCCACTACCCGGTGGAGTTCATGGCCGCGCTCATCAGCTCGGAACTCGCCAACACCGACAAGGTGTTCAAATACATCAACACCTGCCGCGAAATGGGCATCAAGGTGGTGCCACCGGATGTGAACGGCTCCCTGGCGCGCTTCTCCGTGCGCGAGGGCCAGGTCATCTTCGGCCTGGCTGGCGTGAAGGGCGTGGGCGAAGAGGCCGTGGACGACATCGTGGCCGAGCGCGTGCAGAACGGCCTGTTCAAGGATATTTTCGACCTCTGCGAGCGCGTGAACCTGCGCAAGATCACCAAGCGCACCCTGGAGTCGCTCATCAAGGCCGGCGGCCTGGACAACCTGGGCAAGACCCGCGCCGGGCACGTGGCGCTGATGGACCGCGCCGTGGCCATGGGCCAGAAGAAGGCCAAGGAAAAGGCCCAGGGCATGATCAACATGCTGGACATGCTGGGCGGCGGCGCTGCTGGCGGTGGTACGGCAGGCGGGGCGAAAGCTCCCGAGGTGCGCCCCGGCATGAGCTCGGAGGACGACATCCCCGAATGGGGCGACGAGGAAAAGATGCGCCTGGAAAAGGAGGCCCTGGGCTTCTTTTTGTCCAGCCACCCGTTGCTGCGCTTCCGGCACGAGCTGCGCCGCCTGGGCCTCACCCCCCTGGACGAGATCAAGGAGCTGCCGGGCGGGCACGGCATCCGCGTGGCCGGCATCGTCACCAGCCTGCGCGAGTACATCAACAAAAAGGGCGATAAGATGGCCTTCCTGCAGCTGGAGGACCTGACAGGCACCGGCGAGTGCACGCTCTTTGCCGATACCTACGCCCTGTGCAAGGAGCTGGTGGCCTCGGACCAGCCGCTGATTTTCGAGGGCAAGGTGGACGCCCGCAGCCGCCCCGGCGAGGAGGAAGGCCCGCGCGAGTCCAAAATGCTGGCGGAGAAGGTGGTGCTGCTGGCCCAGGCCGCCACGGAAAGCGCGGAGCCCGTGCACATAGCCGCACGGGAGGAGCACTGCGCGCCGGAGCGCCTGGAGGCCCTCAAGGCCCTGCTTTCCAGCCACCCCGGCAGCGTGCCCGTGCACATGGATGTCTTCCTGCCCGAGGCGGTGTGCAGCCTGAAGCTGGGCGCGCGCTACCAGGTGGCCGCATGCCCGGAGTTCTGGGCAGCGGTGGACAAGTGGCGCCAGGCGGAGTGAGCCGAGGCCCGGGGCGGGCGCTGGCCTCACCCCCCGTGGCAACCCTACCCCGAACGCTTTCGGAGCGTCTCCTCAATAATGCCAGCGGCCTCGACCAGGTCGGCCACCACAAAATGGGGGGGGCAGTCCTCATCCTTTGCCTGCCTGGCGCCAGCGCCCGTGCCCACGAAAAATGTCGTCGCGTGGACAGCCAGCCCCAGGCCGACATCGCAGGGCTTATCCCCGATGACGAAGCTGGTCTCCGGCGCCAGCCCCAATTCCTGTGCCGCTCGCAGGATAAGCCCAGGCAAGGGCTTGCGGCAGCCACAGGAGGCCTCCGGCGCGTGCGGACAGGAGTAGATGGCGCTGAGGGTCACCCCTTCCTCCGCCAACAAGTCGAGAAGCCGCCCATGAACGCGTTCCACCGAGGCAAGGTCAAAATAGCCGCGTCCCACGCCGGATTGGTTCGTCACCAGCACCAAGGGCAGGCC
>JAVBYL010000194.1 GCA_030824035.1 Humidesulfovibrio sp. | reverse complement strand
GAACATGCCCAGAACCCCGTTGAGCGGGGTGCGCAGCTCGTGGCTCATGTTGGCCAGGAACTCCTGCTTGGCCTTGCTGGCCGCCTCGGCGCGCTCCTTGGCGGCGATGATGGCGCTGACGGATTCCCGCTGGGTGGTGATGTCCCTGCCGAAGGCGGAGATGCTGATGGCCTCCCCATCGCGCCGGACGGGGTGCAGGCTGATGCTGTAGATGCGGTTGGTGCGGGTGCAGCGCTGCTGTATCTCGTGGCTGCCGTGGATGAGGATGTTTGCGTAGAGGGCCTGCCAGTGGCGCGCCTGGTCCTCGGACATGAGTTCCGCCGGGGTCATGCCCGGCTGGAGCTCTATGCCGGAACCGGCATAATGCTTGCGCATGCCGGTGTTGAAGAGCTCCAGGCCGAAGCGCCGCGCGTCCACGGACCAGATGAGGTCGCTGGTGCTTTCCAGCAGGGCCACAAGGCTGGCGTTCAGCTCCCGCACCTTCAGCTCCGCGGTGCGTTGCGCGGTCATGTCCTGCACTTGGCTGACGAAATGCAGCGGCTTGCCTTCCGCGTCGCGCACCAGGGTGGCGGTGACGCCGACCCAGGCCGTCTCGCCCGCCTTGGTCTGGTAGCGTTTGTCGATGTAGACGGAGCGCTGCTCCCCGGACAGCAGGCGGTCCAATAGCTCAAGGTTCTCCGTGATGTCGTCTGGGTGGGTGATGTCGCTGAAGGTGCGCTGGGTGAGTTCCTCCGCCGTGTAGCCCAGCAGGGCGCACAGGGAGGGGTTGGCCCGCAGCCAGCGGCCGCTCGGGGCCAGCTCGCCCATGCCGATGGCCGCGTGCTCGAAGGCGCTGCGGAAGCGTTCCTCGCTCTCGCGCAGGCGGGCGGCAAGCTGCCGCTGTTCGTCCAGGTCGCGCGCCTGGCGCTGGTTCAGGGCTTCCATTTGGCGGCGCTGGAGTCTGGCGCGGTCGTGCAGCCTCCCGGTCAGCAGGGCCAGGGGCGGCATGGTCAGCCCCAGCACCAGCAGGCGCTTCACATCCAGCTCCGTATACTGCAACAGCTGCTCCGGCTGGCTCCAGTACACCAGGGCAAAGGCGCAGGTGATGGCCGTGCAGGCCATGCCGCTGAGGGTGCCGCCCAGGAAGGAGCTCAGCACGATGAGGCAGGCGAAAAAGAGCACGGGGTTGGGAACGTGCAGCCCGTGGGTGCGCAAGGCAAGCAGTACGCTGGCCAGCAAAAGGGTCAGTACGGGGCCGAGGAGGACGCGCAGGATTCTTGGGGGCATAAAGAGGCTTTTGCCCAGGGCCAGCGGGGAACTGGCGGCATTGGTTCCCATATTTCCCAACTCCTTTGCGATAAAAAATCACACCGGAGCTATATTGCATATTGGTGTTGACGCGCAAGCTATTGTGTTCGGATTGGCATAACCAATAGGGTAGAGATATATTTCTTCGCCGTGGTGGGGCGGGGGCGCTTGGAGCAGGCGAGGAGCCGCGGCGCTTTACAGTTTTGTTGCCGGGCGGTAGAGTGCGCATGGTTGGAGCCGCCCCCGGCCAGCCCCCTATTTTCGCCCCTAGCCCTCTCAAGGAGAGTACGTTTTATGGACACCCCAGTCTTCAATTGCCGCAACGCGGACGATGTGCTCAAGGCCGTCAAGGACTACGACATCAGCTTTGTGCAGTTTTGGTTTGTGGACATTCTGGGCACGCTGAAGAGCTTCCAGGTGACCCCGCGCGAGCTGGAGGCGGCCTTCGAGGAGGGCATGGGCTTCGACGGTTCGTCCATCCTGGGCTTTTGCCGCGTGGACGAGTCCGACATGGTGGCCATGCCCGACCCCACTACCTTCCAGGTGGCGGCCTGGCGCCCCAGCGACAGACCCGTGGCGCGCATGTTCTGCGATGTGCTGACCCCGGAGGGCGCGCCCTACGCGGCGGACTCCCGCTATTGCCTCAAGCGCGTTCTCGCCAAGTGCGCGGAGAAGGGCTACACGTATTACACCGGGCCGGAGCTGGAGTTCTTCCTGTTTCAGGACGACCGGGGCACCGTGCCCCTGGACCAGGGCGGCTACTTCGACGCGCCCCCGCTGGACCGTGGCAACAACATCCGCCGCGACATCATCTTCGCCCTGGAAAAAATGGGCGTGGACATCGAATACAGCCACCACGAGGCCGCCCACAGCCAGCACGAGATCGACATGCGCTACGCCGAGGCCCTGCGCATGGCCGACATCACCATGACCTACCGCGTGGTGGTGAAGGAGACGGCCCGCAAGCACGGGGTGTACGCCACCTTCATGCCCAAGCCCATCCACGGCCAGAACGGCTCGGGCATGCACGTGCACCAGTCGCTGTTCAAAAACGGCAAGAACCTGTTCTTCGACCCGGCGGACCAGTACCACCTGTCGCCCGAGGGCAAGAGCTTCATCGCCGGGGTGCTCACCCACTCCCGCGAGTTCGCCTGCGTTACCAACCAGTGGGTGAACAGCTACAAGCGCCTGGTGCCGGGCTACGAGGCCCCGGTGTACGTGGCCTGGGCCCGCAGGAACCGCTCGGCCCTGGTGCGCGTGCCCATGTACAAGCCCGGCAAGGAGGCCGCCACCCGCATGGAGCTGCGCTGCCCCGACCCGGCGGCCAACCCGTACCTGGCCTTTGCCGTGATGCTGGCGGCGGGCCTGAAGGGCATGGAGAACAACTACGTTTTGGCGGCCCCGGTGGAGGCGGACATCTACCACATGAACCAGGCCGAGCTGGACGCCCACGACATCAAGGCCCTGCCGGGCAGCCTGTTCGAGGCGGCCGAGGAGATGAAGAAGAGCACCCTGGTGCGCGAGACCCTGGGCGAGCACATCTTCACCAAGCTCTACGAGAATAAGATCATGGAGTGGGACCGCTATCGCACCCAGGTGACGCAGTACGAGATCGAGCGCTATCTGCCTGTGCTGTAAGCGCGGCAAACACAACCGACGAGGGCGGGCCTGCTGGGAATGCGGGTCCGCCCTTTTCTATTGCCGGGCCGCATCGCCGCCCCAGCCGCTCTCGTTTTCGTCACTTTCACTCCCCATCCCGCTTTCCGTGTCTTCCTCTGCCCAAGGCTCCCCGGCGGCGGAAAGGTCGATGTCCAGCGTAAGGGGCTTGCGGCCCTTGACGTGGTCAGCCCCCGCGACGCTCTCCGGCGTGGGCCCGGCCCCGTAGCGCGCCGGGTTGAGGGTTTTGAGCAGGAACATCAGCAGGGTGTCGGAGTGCTTCACCGTGCTGCCGCACTCGCGCCCCTGGTGGAACACCGGCACGTTCACGCCCTCCAGGGCGCGGCGCACGGCCTCGCTTTCCAGGGTGGCCACGGCGGCCCGAAGCGACGCGGCGGCCTGCGACGCGGCGGCCTGCGATGTGGAGATCTGGTCCGGGGCGCTCTTGCGCAGCATGCGGGCCTCGGCTTGGCTGATGTCTGCCGCGCGCGCCGCCGCGGACAGGCTGCCGGTGGCGGCAAAGGTCTGGTGGAAGAGTTGCTTCTTGCGTGCGGTCATGGAGCCTCCTGAAGGGGGTGTATCCTGGGTCGTTTTCCCGGTTCTCGCGACAGTCGCTTGATAAACCTTGCGAAATGTGAAAACTCGTTGCCTATCTTGCTATAATTCAACACCATATTGCGCTTGCGCTCTTGCTGGAAAATGGTACATCTACCTACGTATGTATTTGGTGGGCCATTGGGGCCGTATCTAACCCGTCTGTCTTCAAGGAGATGTTGGTATGAAAAAAATTATCGTCGCTCTGACCATGGTTCTGGCCTTCGCTGGTATGTCTTTCGCCGCTGATGTTGCCGCTCCCGCCGAGAAGCCCGCCGCTGAGGCCGCTGCTCCCGCGAAGAAGGCCCCCAAGAAGGCTGTGAAGAAGGCTCCCAAGAAGGCCGCGAAGAAAGAAGCCGCTGCTGAGAAGAAGGCCGAGTAGTATCGGCGGAGCTGTCTAGGCCCCCCGGCCCGCGTCCACTTGAGGCGGGTGGGGTGGCCGTGTAGCCCCTCAAATTGCCCTTTTGCCGGGCTTCGGAGCATGCCTCCGAAGCCCGGTTTCTT
>JAVBYL010000113.1 GCA_030824035.1 Humidesulfovibrio sp. | reverse complement strand
CTGGGCGTGGCCACCCTCATCGTCTCCGGCAAGGAGAACTTCGCCCTGGAGCGCATCTTCAAGGGCGAGGAGCTGGGAACCCTTGTGCTGCCCTGCCAGCGCACCGTTTCCCACCGCAAATACTGGCTGGCCTACCATGCCGACCCCGTGGGCAGCATCACCGTGGACGCCGGCGCGGCCCAGGCCCTGCGCGACAAGGGCAAGAGCCTGCTTGCCGCGGGCATCACCAAGGTCGACGGCCGGTTCGCGCGCGGCGCGCTGGTGCGCATAGCCGATGCCCAGGGCGCAGTGCTGGGCGTGGGCCTTTCCAACTACACCGCCTCGGAGCTGCGCCGCATCAAGGGCAAAAAGAGCTCCGAGCTGGCGGAAGTCCTTGGTTCGGCTCCCTATTCCGAGGCCATCCACCGCGACAACCTGCTCCTGGACGCCGCGCTGTAGCACCTCGCCTTCGACCCCTTTCCGCTTCCCCTTCGCTGACCCCACGGGTGCGGCAGTGTTTTTGCGCGCCTCGCTTTCCCGCCCGCTGCGTGGCGTTTGTGTCTACTTCACGCCGCAACACACCGATTTTGCGCTGCAAGTCTGGCGGAGCTGTCGAGAACCGGCCCTGATTGAGCCTATAAAAAAACTTCTACACTCACTCTAGAAAAAGCCATGAATTTCCCAAGGGCTCAAAAAGAACACGCTGTTGAAAATCAACTAATTTTGACGCTAATCGATGCTAATAAGCAGAAATCGCCGAATTCAACCAATTTACCAATGTAATACGCCATAGCCCCCTGTACAGAATTTGGCCGGTGGCGTAGCTTCCCCCTTCATGGCGGCTCCTCCATTTTCGGGAGGCGGCCTCAACATTGCGCCACCGCAAAAGGCACCCGGACTCATGACGAAAAGCGACCCCTGGAACCACCTGCGTGGCCTTGAGCCCCTCAGCCTGTGCGATTGGCCGGGGCATCCATGCTGTGTGGTTTTCCTGGGCGGGTGCAACCTGCGCTGCCCCACCTGCCACAACGCCACCCTGGCCTGGGACATGCAGTCCCAGCCGGTTGTGCCCCAGCCGCAGCTCAGGAGCTTCCTGGCGCAGCGCAAGCGCTGGCTGTCAGGCATCACCGTCACCGGGGGCGAGCCCACCGCCGTGCACGGCCTGGGCGAGATCCTGCACGAGCTTTCCCTCAGCGGGCTGCCCATCAAGCTCGACACCAACGGCATGCTGCCCGAGGCGCTGGAGGCCATACTGGCCGAGGGGCTGGTCACACGCTTCGCCGTGGACGTAAAGGGGCCGTTTGCCCTGTACCCGGCCCTCACGGGCGGCGCGGTGACCGAGGCGGCGGCCCGGAGCAACCTCACCCGCGTGTTCGCCCTGGCGCGCACCAGGCCGGAGGCGTTCCTGTTCCGCACCACCAAGGTGCCGCTGCTTTCAGCTGATGACATCGCCGCCGTGCGGGCCCTGCTGCCCAGCGGCTTTTCCCTTACAACCCAAGACTACACGGCCCCACGGAGGTCCCATGCCCTCACAGATTCTGAAGCGCGACGGACGGCTGGAAACCTGGTCAACTGACCGCATCGCCCAGGCCATTTTCAAAGCCCTTTCCGCCAGCGGCATCAAGGACCCGCTCCTTGGACGCCGCCTTGCTCAGAAGGTGGAGGTCAAGCTCGCGGATGTGGACATTCCCGAGCAGGAGCACGTGCAGGACATGGTCGAGCTGGTGCTCATGGAGATGCGCCAGTTCAGCGTTGCCCGCAAGTACATCCTCTACCGCGAGAAGCGCCGCCAGCTGCGCGCCTCACGCGAGGCGTTCCTGGACATCAAGGAGACCATCGACGACTACCTGGACAAGAGCGACTGGCGCGTGGCCGAAAACTCCAACATGAGCCACAGCTTCCAGGGGCTCATGCTGCATCTCTCCGGCACGGTGCAGGCGCGCTACGCCCTGGAAAAATACCCGGAAGAAATCCGCCTGGCCCACGAGCACGGCTACTTCCACATCCACGACCTCTCCTTCGGCTTGGCGGGATACTGCGCGGGCTGGAGCCTGCGCGACCTGCTGCTGGAGGGCTTCAACCTTGAGGGCCGCTCCTGCGCTGGCCCGGCCCGGCACTTCGACTCCGCTCTGGGCCAGATGGTGAACTTTCTTGGCACGTTGCAGAACGAATGGGCGGGCGCCCAGGCCTTCAACAACGTGGACACCTACCTCGCGCCCTTCATCCGGCACGATGGGCTGAGCTATGACAAGGTGCGCCAGGCGGTGCAGAAGTTCGTGTTCAACCTGAATACAACCAGCCGCTGGGGCGGCCAGAGCCCCTTCACCAACCTGACGCTGGACCTGACCCCGCCCAAGCACATCGCGGGCGAGGCCATCATCATCGGCGGCAAGCTCATGGACTCCACCTACGGCGAATACGCCGCGGAGATGGAGATGTTCAACCGCGCCTTCCTCGAGGTGATGCTCGATGGCGACTACGCGGGCCAGATCTTCTCCTTCCCCATCCCCACGTACAACGTCACCGAGGACTTCCCCTGGGAATCCGAAATCGGCGAGCTGCTGCTCAAGCTCACGGCCAAATACGGCGCCCCGTACTTCCAGAACTTCATCAACTCCGAGCTTTCGCCGGAGGACGTGCGCAGCATGTGCTGCCGCCTGAAGATGGACCTGCGCGAGCTGCGCAACAAGGTGGGCGGGCTCTTTGGCGCGGGGGATCTCACCGGCTCCATCGGCGTGGTGACGCTGAACCTGCCCAAGCTGGCGTACCTTTCCCAGGGGGAGGACGAGTTCCTGACCCTGGTGGAGGAATACGCCACCATGGCCAAGGACTGCCTGGAGTTCAAACGCAAGCTCATCACGGACAACCTGGACCGAGGCATGTTCCCCTGGACCCGCCGCTACCTCAAGCAGGGCTTCCGTGGGCACTTCTCCACCATCGGCCTCTTGGGCGGCCACGAGGCCTGCCTGAACCTCATCGGCAAGGGCATCGACACCGACAACGGCATGCGCCTGATGCGCCGCACCCTGAACCGCCTGCGCGACATCACCGCCCGCTTCCAGGAAGAAACCGGCACGCTGTACAACCTGGAAGCCACCCCGGCCGAGGGCACCAGCTACCGCCTGGCCAAGATCGACAAGAACCTCTACGCGGACATCATCACCAGCGGCAACGGCACGCCCTACTACACCAACTCCACCTGCCTGCCCGTGGGCCACTCGCACGATGTGGTGGCCTGCCTGGAGCACCAGGACCAGCTGCAGCCGCTGTACACCGGCGGCACGGTGTTCCACACCTTCCTGGGCGAGAGCGTGGCGGACGTGGCCTCGCTGCGGGAGTTCATCGTCAAATCCTTCCGCAACACCAAGCTGCCCTTCCTGTCCATCACGCCCACCTTCTCCGTGTGCAAAGACCACGGCTACATCCACGGCGAGCACGAGCAGTGCCCCACCTGCGGGGCCGATGCCGAGATCTATACGCGCATCGTGGGCTACTACCGCCCTGTTTCCCGCTGGAACAAGGGCAAACAGGCCGAGTACGTGGACCGGGTGGTGTACTCCGGCATTTGCGGCTGCGACAGATAAGCCGGGCAACGATTCAAAAATGGCAAGGGGCTTGCGGTTGACACCGTGAGCCCCTGCCTTATTTCTAGGCTCGATTGACACGCCTTTGCAGTGGTGTATAGCCTAGTTTTTACGTATACGCATGCCGCCTGTATACGCCTTGTGCACAGCGGGGCCCCGCTCCCGCATGGGGTCAGCATGATAGACCACGTCAAGCACACCCAGCGCTTATCCAAGCTTATCCGCCAGTGCGATGGACTCAACGGCACCGCCCTTGAGCTTTGGACGCAGGCGGAGAACGAATTCGGCCCGCAGATCTTCACCTGGGTTCTGTACCAGATGACGCGGCTGGAGCTCCCGCCGGAGCAAGCCCGCGCCTGCATTCTGGACACCTTGGCGCATCAGCGGCACATGGCTACAGCCCTGGGCCGGTGCGTCACCCTCACCACGGCCTTGTGCGACTTCTTCAGCTCCACCAACCCGCTGCTCAAGGAGCCGGTTCTTGTGGA
>JAVBYL010000285.1 GCA_030824035.1 Humidesulfovibrio sp. | reverse complement strand
GTTCTCCCCGCTGGCGGTAACGCGCTTGGCGTTGTTGCCTGGGCCTGGTGCCTCGGATTGGATGCCCTGCGTACCGTACATGGGAACGTAGGCGCACCCGGACAGGGCGAGAAGGGAAACAAGGGCGACAAGCAAGAGCGCGTGCATGGATAGCCTCCGGTGCGTACATGTGCTGCGGTGTTTTCCCTCCCAGGGAGGGCGGCGCCAAAAATCCGGCCTTTCGCCCGGACCAGCTCCACTTACGGAGACGGCCGCCGTTCTCATCTGGGTCGTGGGCCATTTGCAGCATGACTTGCGGGGCACCATGCAAAAAAGGTGACAAAACTGATTTTTTTGAAATTGTTTTTTGCGCTTGACAGAACTGGAAAGAACGCTCAAAGGTTTTTTTCACTTGCCGTAAGGTACGGGCAGTGTTGCCTCGCATCACACTACGGCGCAAACGTCCATTACTATTTCAGGAGCTTTGATTTTTATGCCTAAGTCCATTTATGTCGGCAACATCCCCTTCAGCGCCACCGAGGAAGACCTCCGCAACCTGTTCGGCCAGTATGGCGAGGTTATGTCCGTGAAGTTCATCAATGACCGCGAGACCGGCCGCTTCCGTGGCTTCGGTTTTGTGGAAATGGACGACGCCGCCGCCAAGGAAGCCATCGACGCCCTCAACGGCAAGGAGATCTCCGGGCGCGCCCTGCGGATCAACGAGGCCCAGGAACGTCAGCCCCGCCCCCGTCGCGACTACTAGTCGTCACGGCACGCCGGCAATAACAATACCCGGCTACATCGCCCCGTCCCGCCCATGCGGGACGGGGTTTTTCCATTCCGCCTTCGCCCCTGCTTCGGCCACACCCACGTAACACCCGCCCAAAGGAACCTCCCCGCATGAAGACCACCGCTCGCAACGAAGCCCTGCGCAATATCGCCATCATCGCCCACGTCGACCACGGTAAAACCACCCTCGTGGACGGACTGTTCCGTCAGAGCGGCGTGTTCCGCGAAAACCAGCAGGTTAGCGACCGCGTCATGGACAACATGGACCTGGAGCGCGAGCGCGGCATCACCATCGCCGCCAAGAACTGCTCCGTCCAGTGGAAGGGCGTGAAGATCAACATCATCGACACCCCGGGCCACGCCGACTTTGGCGGCGAGGTTGAGCGCTCCCTGGCCATGGCCGGCGGCGCCATCCTGCTGGTGGACGCCAGCGAAGGCCCCCTGCCCCAGACCCGCTTCGTGCTCAAGAAGGCCCTGGACGGCGGCCTGCCCGTCATCGTCATCGTCAACAAGATCGACCGTGGCGACGCACGGCCCGAGGAAGTGCTGAACGAGGTGTACGACCTGTTCATCGACCTGGGCGCCAACGAGGAACAGCTTGAATTTCCGGTGCTCTACGCCATCGGCCGCGAGGGCATTGCCCAAACCACCCTTGAGGAGCGCGGCGACAGCCTGGCCCCGGTCTTCGATTGCATCCTCGAGAACATTCCGGCCCCCAGCTTCGACCCCGAGGCCCCCTTCCAGATGATCGTCTGCGACCTGGGCTACTCCGACTACGTGGGACGCCTGGCCATCGGCAAGGTCGTCAACGGCAAGGTCAAGTCCAGCGACAGCATGGTCTGCATCGGCGCGGACGGCGCGCCCAAGACCCTCAAGGTCTCCAAGCTCCAGGTGTACGACGGCGTGCAGCTGGCCGGCGTGGACGAAGTCCTGGCGGGCGACATCGCCGTGCTCGCGGGCATCGACGACGTGCAGATCGGCGACACCATCTGCACCAAGGAAAGCCCGGTGGCCCTGCCGCGCATCACCGTGGACGAGCCCACCGTGTCCATGCGCTTCGGCATCAACACCTCGCCCCTGGCCGGGCGCGAGGGCAAGTTCGTGCAGAGCAACAAGATCCGCGAACGCCTGATGAAAGAGGCCCTGCAGAACGTCGCCATCCGCATCGAGGAGACCGACGACCGTGAAAGCTTCCTGGTGAAGGGCCGCGGCGAGTTCCAGATGGCCATCATCATCGAGACCATGCGCCGCGAGGGCTTCGAGCTCACCGTCGGCCGCCCCGAGGTCATCTACAAGCGCGACGAGCAGGGCAAGCTCACCGAGCCCATCGAGCGCGTGTACGTGGACTGCGACGAAACCTTCATGGGCATCGTCACCGAGAAGCTGTCCATCCGCAAGGGCCGCATGGTGAACCTGGTGAACAACGGCAAGGGCCGCGTTCGCATCGAGTTCAGCGTGCCTTCCCGCGGGCTCATCGGCTACCGCGACGAGTTCCTCACCGACACCAAGGGCACCGGCATCATGAACTCCTACCTGGAGGGCTACGGCGAATACCGTGGCGACTTCCCCACCCGCTTCACCGGCTCCATCGTGGCCGACCGTTCCGGCGTGGGCGTCACTTACGGCATCTTCAACCTGGAGCCGCGCGGGCAGATGTTCATCACCGCCGGCGACCCCCTGTACGAGGGCATGATCGTTGGCGAGCACACCCGCGAGGTCGACATCAACGTCAACCCCTCCAAGGAAAAGAAGCTCTCCAACATGCGCGCCTCCGGCAAGGACGAGGCCTGCACCCTGACCCCGGTGAAGCCCATGACGCTTGAGCGCGCCATCCACTTCATCCGCGAGGACGAGCTGGTGGAAGTGACCCCGCAGTCCATCCGCCTGCGCAAGACCGTGCTCTCCGCCAACAAGCGCCACACCATGCGCGGCGGAGCCAAGACCGAGACCGAGAAATAATACGCTGGGAGGCCCGGCATGAACCCCCTGCGCCTGCTCCTGAAGCCCTCGGCCCGCCGCTTTTTTGACGAAGCGGACAAGCTGAACTTCACCACCGGGAGCAAGCTGCACGGGTACTTCTACCTGCGCTGGCCCTACTTCTACATCAGCATGGCCACGGGTGAGCATCCGCTTGCCCGTGGCCTTATGCGTGTTTCGCGCCTGCTCGACCGGCTGATGCCCTCCCGCGTGGAGGCCCGGCGCAAGGCCCGCAGGGCGCAGCGCGCGGCTGGCGGCATCCGCTTTGCCGACACCTACCACGGCAAGGTGCTGCCCACCGAGGAAGCCACCAAGCTCATCAAGATCGGGCGCGAGGTCAGCCTCACCGTGCCGGAAAGCGTTGTTCCCTACCAGCTGGCCCGGGACATAGTGCTGAAGAACCCGGAGCACATCGTGGTGTTCGACTGCCCCTGCCGCTCCGCCCGCAAGAACCCCTGCACGCCCATGGATGTGTGCATGGTCATGGGCGAGCCCTTCGCCAGCATGGTGCTGGAGCACCACGCGGGCCGCTCCCGGCGCATCGGCCAGGACGAGGCCGTGGCCATACTGAAGGCCGAGAACGCGCGCGGCCATGTGCACCACGCCTTTTTCAAGGATGTGGCCCTGGGGCGCTTCTACGCCATCTGCAACTGCTGCTCCTGCTGCTGCGGGGCCATGGCGGCCCAGCGCAACGGCGTGGAGATGCTCGCCTCCTCGGGCTATGTGGTGCGGGTGGACGCCGAGGCCTGCGTGGGCTGCGGCAACTGCGTGCAGTACTGCCAGTTCGGGGCGCTGAAGGCCCGCGACCGCAAGCTGCAGGTCAAGACGGCCCGGTGCATGGGCTGCGGCGCCTGCGTAAGCAAGTGCCCCAAGCAGGCCCTGGCCCTGGCCCTTGATCCCTGCCGGGGCATGCCGCTCCTGGTGGAGGAGCTGACCAGGCTGGATACCGCCGCTAAAGACTGATCCGCTCCGTTTTTCACCCCCGCTCCCACGCTCCATAAGCAACGCAAGCCCTGCCAAAGTCTGGCCGGGCTGTGCCTAGTCTGGCTGTGCTTTGTCGCGGGTGCGTTTACCGTGGTGCGAGGTGGGGAAGTGGGAAGCGCAAGGGGAAGGGAGAACCGGTGCGGGGCGCACGAAGCACGACCATCGTGCGCCCCGCGATCGGTATGCGAGGGGGCGGGATTAATCCCAGTTGGCGCCGCCGGGGATTTCGGAGAGGGCGGCGTTCTGGCGGTTCAGGGCCTGCAGCTGGCCTTCCAGGTGGCGCACGCGCTCATCAAGCTCGCGCACACGGGCCTCGCTGGCGACCAG
>JAVBYL010000086.1 GCA_030824035.1 Humidesulfovibrio sp. | reverse complement strand
GCGGCGTCCATCAACCTCGTGCCGCTGGTGGCGGTGGTTTCCGGCTGGCTGCTGCTGGGCGAAACCCTGCCCCCGGCGCAACTGGCCGCCTGCGCTGTCATCCTGGGCGGGGTGCTGCTGGGCCAAAGCGGCGGCAAAACCGAACCGTAGGCTGGAGGGCGCAGGTTCCCGGCGCTCTTCCCCTGGCTCCTGGACTCCACACCGCCTGAACTTTTATTATTTCACCTTGCATTCCTTTGTTATATGGGCATAAAAATATAGAGGTGAAGAATGTAGATCTGAGGGCCATTTCCGAAAATTGCCAACGCCTGCCAGGAGCGCACAGTGGATCACCCTCCCCAGATGCCCGGTGGCCAACACCCCACGCAAGGCATGCGTGTCAGCCTGCGCACGGCCATCATGGTGATCTTTTTTTGCTTCGGGCTGATTTTAACCACCCCCCTGGCCTGGGTGAACTACTCCCAGGGTTCCAAGGCCGCCCTGGAAGTGGCCGGGAGCCTCTTTGAGCAGGCCGGGACCAACGTATCCTTGCGCACCAAACTCCTGGTGCAGCCCTTTGCCTTCCTGGGTGGCACCGTGCATCTTCTTCCCGGCGCCAGCGCCACTCCAAGCGGATTCGCACACCCCCTGAAGCGCACCTTCCTGGACATCCTGGAGGAGAATCCCCAGGTCTATTCCCTCTACTTCGGCTATGGCGATGGCGGCTTTTTTCAGGTCGTCTCCCTCAAGGGCCGACCCAAGGCCAGCGCCAACCTGGGAGCCCCGGCGGGAACGCATTTCGCTGTGCGGAGCATTGAAGCGAAGGGCGGCGCGCGCACGGAGAGCTGGCAGCACTTGGACCAAAACGGCAAAGTGCTTGCCTCGGCCGCGCCGCGCCCGGCCAACTATGATCCGCGAACCCGCCCCTGGTTCAGCGCCGCCGAGCGGAACAACGGGCCGCAGCAGACCGATCTCTACGTGTTCAGCAGCACCCAAGAGCTGGGCCTCACCGTGTCGCGCCGCGTCGAAGCCCCCGGGCGCATGGTCTTCGGCATGGACCTGACCCTCGAATCCCTGTCGCGATTCCTGGCCAAGGAGAAAATCGGCGAGTCCGGGCTGTTGTTCCTGTTCGACAAAGACGGCGGGCTCATCGGCCACCCCGATGCCTCCCGTGTGACCATTGCGCGCACGGACAAAAGTGGAACGCAGGCCATGGAGCGCGCCACGGTGGAAACCCTGGGCGATCCCCTGGCCCTGTCCGCCTACGGCAAATTCGCGGAGGCAGGCAAGGTTCCGTTGCCCCAGCAGCTCATGCGCGTGGACGGTGTGGACTACCTGCTCCAGGTGCGCCCCGTGGCCGAGCTTGGCACAAACAGCGACTACATGGCCCTGGTGGCGCGGGTGGACGACTTCACCGGCCCGCTGGCCCGCGCGCGCAACCAGAGCCTGCTTTTCGCCTTGGGAATCATCCTGGTGGTGGTGCCCTTGCTAGGAATGGCCGCCAGAAGCTTCTCCAAGGGGCTGTGGCTGCTGGCCAGGGAGGCGGAGCGCATCCGCAACATGGACCTGAACTCCCAGGGCGAGTGGCACTCGCGCATCGACGAGATGGAGCACCTGGGGTGCGCGGTGACGACCATGCGCTGCGCGCTCAAGTCCTTCAGCCGCTATCTGCCCCAGACCCTGGTCCGGCAGTTTGTCGCCTCGGGCGTGTCGCCGGAACTGGGGGGCGAGCGGCGCGAGATCACCCTGCTCTTCACGGATGTGGAGAACTTCACCCCCCTGGCCGAACACTTGGCGCCCGAGGACCTCATGCAGGCCATGGGCGAGTACTTCGAGGTGGTCGGCCAAGCCATTCTGGAGCGCGGCGGCACCATCGACAAGTTCATCGGCGACGCGGTGATGGCCTTCTGGAACGCGCCCTTCGAGTCGGAAGACCATGTGGAGCGGGCGTGCGTGGCCGCCCTGCGCCTGTCCAAGGCCTCGGAGGAACTGAACCAGCGGCGGCGCGACTCCGGGCTGCCGCTTTTGCGCACGCGCGTGGGCATCCACACCGGAGCGGCCGTTGTGGGCAACCTCGGCTCCACGGACCGCATGGACTACACGGCCCTCGGGGCCAACGTGAATCTGGCCAGCAGGCTGGAGGGGCTGAACAAGTTTTACGCCACGCGCATCCTGGTCAGCCGGGTAGTGCGCGAGCGCGCCAGGGACAACTTCGTGTTCCGCTCCGTGGACGTGGTGGTGCCCAAGGGCTCCACGGAACCTCTGGTGCTTTTTGAACTGGTGGGGGCCATGCCCCAAAGCCCCTTTGCCGATGTGGCCGCGCCACGGGCCATGCTGGGCTTCTGCTCGCGCTGGGAGCGTGCCATCACCCTCTACCGCACCGCGCAGTGGGACAAGGCCCTGGTGGAGTTCCGGGCCCTGCGCGAGGCCCTGCCGAACGATCATCTGGCCGGGATGTACTGCACACGCACCGAGCGTTTGCTGGAAAACAAGCCCGGCAAGGACTGGAAAGCGCTCCAGCGCTATTCCGCAAAATAACAGCACAGGAGCCGCCATGCCCCTTCTCGTCTGGAACGACACCATGTCCATCGGCGTGCCCGAGATTGACGACCAGCACAAACGGTTATTCCGCTTGGCCAACGATGTGGAAGCGACGCTACGGTCCGGCTTTGACAAAGAGGCCGTGCAGAACGACCTGCGCATCCTCTGCGACTACGCCGTGGAGCACTTCGCGGCGGAGGAGGCGCTCATGGACATGGACGCCTACCCGGAATACGACAAGCATATGAGCGAACACATGCTGTGCACCACAAAGGCCCTGGATTTCCTGGAGGCCTTCTCCGAAGACAAGGAGGTGGACATGGCCGCATTCCTGCAATTCGTTACATTCTGGATACATGACCACATCTTGAACGTGGACATGACCCTCGGCACGTTCTTGCGTGGGCGCGGGCAGGCGCCGTCGGCATAAGTCCGCGCCAGGCCCGCTCCTTCAGCTCGCCCGACCTATTTCAGCACCTCTGGCCCTATTTCAGCACGGGCTGGCCCGCAAGGGCGCGCGCCTTGAGGATGAGCTCCGGCCGGTACTCGAAGTGCATGAGGTCGAACGCGGCCCACTTGCCGCCCCAGATGAAGCCCTCGGCCTCGAAGGCGGCAAGGATGTCCGGCGGGAAGTGCCGCACGCGGCTGGGCACGGTCTCCGGGTGCGGGTCCGTGCGCCAGTAGGCCAGGCTCGGGTTCAGGTCGAGGGAGATGCCGAAGGAGTGCATGCTCAGGCGGCCCGTGCCCGCAATGACGCGCCAAACCAGGGAGCCACCCAGGGGCCACAGGATGCGCCTGTACTCCGGGTGGGTGTGCGGCAAGGCGGCAATGCGCGCGCCGACACGCTCCAGGGCCGCCGCCGCGCCGTGGCGGGTGGTGAACAGCGGCTTGCGCTTAAGGAAGGGGACCCTCGCGCAGGAGGCGCGGACCTCGGCCTCCGTGCCGCCGTACAGCGCGGTGAAGAAGGCCTCAACGCGGCTGCGGCCGGGGTCGAAGCCGGGCGCCGGGTGGGCCATGGCCTCGGTCACCGGGCCGGCGGGGTACACCTGGGCCAGCATGGTGCGCAGGTCCGGGTCGTCCAGGGCCTCGCGCTGGGTGCGGGTGCGGCCGTCGTCGTAGACCAGGCGGCGGTTGCCTTCCATCACCAGCAGCAGGCCGCCCGTCCCACTCCGTTCCATGCCCAGCACCGCGCCGGGGTAGGCCGTGCGCAGCACCCGCAGGTCCAGGGCGGCCTCGGCGGGCAGTTCGGAGACCGCCAGCAGCGCCGGGGGATGGCCTGGCTCCGGCACAGAGGCCACCTGCGCTTCTACGCTGGCCATGGCCTTCTGCGGCTCGCGCACGGCACCGCCCGTGCATCCGCACAAAAAAAACACCGCCACAACCGCCAGCGCCAACAAACCTCGAAGCAGCATCGCCACCCCCCCAGAGCTTTTCAACATGGGGCAACGCTACTGCGCCAAGCCCGTCCGGTCAACGCCCGCCTGCCCGGCGGCGCAGCGCTCCCCCCGCTTTCCGCACGTTTTCGGCGGGGCATGC
>JAVBYL010000262.1 GCA_030824035.1 Humidesulfovibrio sp. | reverse complement strand
GGGCGGTACTGCTCGCCGCTGGCAGCGGCACGCGCCTGGCCCAGGCCCTGGCGGCTGGCGGCCAAGCCCCCCAAAGCAAGCAATACCTAACTTTCGAGGGCGCGCCGCTGTTCTGGAAGAGCGCCCGCACACTTGCCCGCGTGGCCCTGGTGCGCGGCATCGTGTTTGTTTTTCCCCCGCGGGATGTGGAACGCATGGCCGAGGTTGTGGCCGGGCTGGACGCCACCGAGCCCTTGGGCCTGCCCTGGCGCATCGCCGCCGGTGGCGCGCGCAGGCAGGACAGCGTGCGCCTGGGCCTGGCCGCCTTGCCAGGCGTCGACATCACCAGCGCCAGCGGCCAAGACGCCTGCACAGCCGTTCTGGTGCACGACAGCGCCCGCCCCTTCGCCTCCGCCGGGCTCATCCGCCGCGTGGCCGAGGCCTTGGCCGAGCATGAGGCCGTCATCCCCGGCCTGGCTGTCACGGACACCATCAAGCGCGTGGACAACAACAACCTTGTTGTGGATACGCCGGTGCGGGCCAGCCTGCGCGCGGTGCAGACCCCCCAGGGCTTCCGCCTGGCCCCGCTGCGTGCCGCCCATGCCAGGGCCGAGGCCGATGGATGGGAAGTCACCGACGATGCAGGACTTATGGAGCGCGCAGGCCACGCCGTGGCGGTGGTCGAGGGCGAGGAGCAGAACGTGAAGATCACCACGCCCGCCGATTTGGGCCTGTTGCGGTCCGGCGCCGTGAACCACAACGAAGCCGTTTTCCCGCGCACAGGCTGGGGCTACGATGTGCACAAGTATCTGCGCCCAGGGCAGGACGACCCCAAGGTGCTGGCCAAGGCCCGGCCCATGATGCTCGGCGGGCTGCCCATACCCGGCGCGCCCCAGGTGCTGGCCCACAGCGACGGCGACGTGCTGCTGCACGCCCTCACCGACGCGCTCCTGGGCATCGCCTGCGCGGGCGACATAGGCCAGCTGTTCCCGGACACGGACGCCGCCTTCGAAGGCATGGCCAGCGCCATCTTCGTCAGCGAGGCGCTCTTGCGTGTGCGCCAGGCGGGCTACCGGCCCACCCACGCCGACCTCACGGTCATCGCGCAGACGCCCAAGCTGATGCCGCACAAGGAGCGCATAGCCGCGCAGGTGGCGCAATTGCTGGATTTGCCGCGCGAGGCGGTGAACATGAAGGCCACCACCGAGGAGGGCCTGGGCTTCACCGGCGAAAAGCGCGGCATCAAGGCCGTGGCGGTGGTGACGGCAATTCCCGGCTAGACGTAAACGCGGCTCAAGCGTTTTCGCCACTGCTCAAGCACGCTCTCTTCACTTTTTGACGCCACTTCGCGCCAATTGACGCCACTCGCCGCTACTTCGCCGCGTGCAGCAGCGCCTTGCGGATCTCCTCGGCCTGGGCGGGATCGGTGATGCGCATGCCGTCTGTGGTGCGCACGTAGAAGGTGTCGTGGATGCGCCCGGCGCTGGTGGCTATGCGCGCAAGGTGGATTTGCAGGCCCAGGGCGGCCAGGGTGTGCGCCAGGTCGTGCAGCAGGCCCAGGCGGTCCGGCGCGGCCACCTCCACCAGGGTGTAGAAGTCGCTGGCCTCGTTGTCCACCCGCACCTTGCGGCGGCCCTTGGGCGCGGAGTTGCGCGGGGCCAGGGGCGAAGTGCGCTTCTGCTCCAGGCGGTAGTCCAGGGAAAGCTTGCCCGTGAGCGCATAGCTGATGGCGCGGCGGATGCGCTGCCACAGGTCGTCCAAAAACAGGCCGTCCGGCGGCTGCTGCACCACGAACACATCCAGGGCGAGGCCGTGCTTCCAGGTGAGCACCTCGGCCGAGAGGATGTTCAGGTCGTGCAGGGCCAGCACCCCGGCCATGGTGGCAAAGAGCCCCGGCTGGTCTGGCGCGGCGATGGACAGCCGGTACGAACGGCTGCCCGGCAGGGCCTCGGCGTCGATTTCCGTAACGCCTATGCCGCCCTTGCCGCCGGGCTTGCGGCGCAGGTCCTCGGCCATGCTCGCCTCGAAGCAGCGCACCAGCTCCATGTGCCGCAGCAGCGTGGGCGCATCCACCACCAGGGGAGCGCGGGCGGGCATGCGCTCCAGGAAGGCCTCGGCCGCCTCCGGCGAAACGGGGGAACCCTCGCGGCGCGCCAGCTCCAGCACCTGCTCGCGCACGTGCTGCGTGCGCTCCACGGCGTGGGGGGCGGCCAGGGGGCCAGCGGTGAGCAGCTTGCGGGCCTTGAGGCACAGCTCCGAAAACAGCGAGGCCGTCCAGGGGTTCCAGGCGCGCGGCCCGGTGGCCTGGCTGTCGGCCACGGCCAGCAGGTGCAGCATGTCCAGCCGCTCCGGCGTTCCGGCTATCTCGGCCATGCGCGCGGCAACGCCCTCGTCGGCCAGATCGCGGCGGGTGGCGGTTTTGGGGATGGTCAGGTGCTCGCGCACCAAAAAGCGCACATCGTCGATGGTGGCCTCGTCCGCGCCCAGGCGGCGCAGCAGGGCCTCGGCCAGGTCCGCCCCGGCCCCGGCGTGGTCACGGTTTGGCTTGGCCAAATCGTGGCAAAAACCCGCCAGCAGCAGGTGGTCGAACCGCGCCTGGTTCTCGATGAGCCCCACGGCCACGCGGGCGTACCACTGGTCGCCCTCGCCGGGCATGGCGGCCAGACGGCGCACCACCTCCAGGGTGTGCTTGCCCACGGGGTGGATGTGGAAATCGTCGAACTGCACCAGATGCTCCACCGGGCCGAACTCCGGCACCAGGGCGGCCAGCAGGCCGGTATCGAGCATGGACTGCAGGGCGGGCACCAGGGCCGGGGTTATGGCGCGCCCGGTGGCGGGCGGAGCCTGGGACGCACTCGCCTCCTCCGGGGCCTTGGCCGGGGCAAAAAAGCTCTTCAAGGCGCGGGTGAGCCCGCCGCTGGGGCGCTCCGGCTTGGCCGTGCCCGGGGCGGCCATGTCCGTGCTCTGGCCGGAGGCGCGGAAGATCTCCACCAGCGCGGGCAAAATTTCGGGCATGGTGCCCGCCATGGTGCTCGCCATGGTGCTCGATAGAACCTGCGGCAGGGCGGCAAAGGCGGCGCGGCCCTCCGGCTGGGCCAAGGCGCGGCGCGTGGCCCGCAGGGCGGCCCAGGATACGGGCCGTGCGGCGCGGGCGGCGGCCAGGTACAGCGCGAGGAAATCCGCCGGGGTTGGGCTCACCCCGCTGCGAAAGCCAACGCCCGTGGGCGTATTGACGATGCTGGACGGAGTTTCCGGCGGCAGGGCGGAGAGCGGCCCGGCCGGGGGGAACACCTCCATCCAGCAGGCCTGCCGGGCGGCGCGGATGCGCGTCATGGCCTGGTGCAGGCGCGAGAGGAAGGCCTCCACCGCCAGGCCCGTGGCCAAGGCAGTGGCGTCCGGCGTAGCTCCCTCGTCCGTCGCCGGGTCGGCCCCGGAAAAGCCTAAGGCCCGCGCCACCTGCGGCTGCAAATCAAAAACGAGCCTGTCCGTCTTGCGCCCGGCGGCCAGGTGCAGGGCCGTGCGCGCATTGAGCACAAAGCGGTAGTCCTGCTCCAGGTCGGCGCGGTCCTCGGCGCCCAGGGGTTGGCCGCCGCCACCGGGACCGCTTGGCGCCGCAGCCAACACCTGGGTCAGCCAGTGCACCTGGTGCACATCACGCAGGCCGCCCAGGCCGTTCTTGAGCTCCGGCTCCAGCAGGCCGCTGGAGTCGCCATACTCGGCCCGGCGCGCGGCGTTGTGCTCCAGCACCCACTGGCCAAAGGCCCGTGCGTGGCCGTGCAGCAGGCGCTCGGAAAATTCGTGCAGAAAGCGGGACACCAGCCCCTCGTCCCCGGCGATGAGACGGGTGTCGAGCAAACTGGTGAGCACCTGCGTGTCCTCGCGGGCCAATCGCAGGCAGTCCTTGATGCTGCGCACCCCGTGGCCCAGGTCCAGGCCCAGGTCCCACAGGGGGTGGAACAGCCCGCGGGATATCTCGTCCGCCGCAGGGGGCAGTTCCGCGCCGTACAGCAGCAGCACGTCGACATCGGAGGAGGGGCAGAGCTCGCTGCGGCCATAGCCGCCCACGGCCACCAGGGCGAAGGA
>JAVBYL010000250.1 GCA_030824035.1 Humidesulfovibrio sp. | reverse complement strand
GCCGGGATGGGGATGGAGTCTTCCGTGGCGTTCGCCAGGCGCACCACCCAGCCCCCCTGCTCGCGCACAAGGGCATAGGTCTCCTTGCGCGTGGCAATCTCGATGGAGGCGACCTCGTCCATTTCAAAACGCGGCCAATAGCCAAAGGACATGCCCCTCTCCTGCTGGGAGAGGTACACGCCCGCGGCAATGGCCACGAGAAGCGCGAGGATGAGAAGAACCCCGAAGCGGGGCGTGCGGGTCATAAATGGCGGCCTTCCGGTTGGGTCAGAGGGGCTGACGGCTCAACCCATAAAAAATCTCCCGCAAAGCTGAACACTTGTTGGGAGGACAGGCTCGGCACCTCAGTGGCTGAAACGCCAAAGGAGTTGTAGTTAACAAAGTCCACGCTTGCATGTCAAGCATGAATAGACTACATCCCAGCCCGGTCGGCGGGTGTTGTGACGCCATCCCAGTCAATACGCTTCTTTCGCTCAGGGGACCAGATGTCCAGACTTGGCAAACTCACCTTCGCGCAAAAGCGCTGCATCGGCAGCGTGGGCATGCTTATGCAAAAGTCCGGCATGGCCGGTCCCGGCGCGCGCATCGGCATCGCGGTTTCCGGCGGGGTGGACAGCTTCGTGCTGCTGCAAACCCTCGCCATCCGCCGGGCCATCCTGCCCTTTCCCATCGAGATCATGGCGCTGCACATCAACCCCGGCTTCGACCCCACCAGCCACGCCCCCCTGGTGGACTGGTGCAGCCAGCACGGCGTGGCCGCGCACATAGAAACCACCGACCACGGTCCGCGCGCCCACTCTGAGGAGAACCGGAAGAATTCCGAATGTTTCTTTTGCAGCATGCTGCGCCGCAAGCGGCTGTTCGACCTGTGCGGCGAGTACAACCTGACGCACCTGGCCTTTGGCCACAACGCCGATGATCTGATGGTGACGTTTTTCATGAACGTGGTGCAGAACGGCCGCGTGGACGCCATGACCATCAGCGAGGACTTTTTCGAAGGCCGGCTCAAGGTCATCCGCCCCGCGCTGTTTTTGGAAAAGTCCTTCATCAAGACCGCCGCCCGCCAGTGGGGCCTGCCCATCTGGAGCAACCCGTGCCCCTCCGCCGGGGCCACCAGGCGCTCGGAAATCCATGACTGGCTGGAGCTTGAGATGCGCCGAGGCAAGCGCATACGCCAGAACATCCTCGGAGCGCTCAAGCGCTATCAGTCCGACAAACAGGGCTTCGACTTGACCGGCCTTTGATGATGGGCTAACCCCACAGAGCGACACAAAGACGTTTTTACAAGGACAAAAGCTTAAAACTCATGCTTTTCGGTAGGTTCCATATCGTACTCTTCCGCGAAAAGCGCGGCAGGACACGCAAAATTCAGCTCAAGGGCTGGATGCTGCTTGGGCTGGGCCTGTGCCTGGCCATGCTGGTTGTGGGCAACCTGCTGCTGCTGAAGACCTACCTGGGCAGCGGCAACCTGGAACGCAGCCTGACCCTTACCGAAAAATCCGCCAACGAGCAGAAGTCCCAGCTGCTCAACCTGAGCCAAAAGCTGGTGACCTTGCAGAAGGATGTGACACGCATCCGCGACTTCGACTCCAAGCTCCGGGTGATGATGAACCTGGAGCAGGAGAACACCATGAGCGTGGCCTCTCGCGGTGGACCCGGCCAGGACCTGGCCAAGGGATACCTGCCGCTGTACAGGCAGGAGCTGCTGGCCCGCAAGATGAACGAATTTCTGCGGCAGCTCTCCGTGGAGTCCCGCCTGGAGGAGGTGCGCCAGCAGGAGATCATCCAGCGCCTGCGCGCCAGCCGCGATGTGCTGGACGCGACGCCCTCTGTTTGGCCCACCGGCGGCTGGATCACCTCGCCCTTCGGCTGGCGTGTTTCGCCCTTCACCGGCAAGCGGGAGTTCCACAAGGGCATGGACATCGCCGGGCCTCCGGGAACGCCCATTTACGCACCTGCGCGCGGCGTGGTGGCCTTCATCGAGCGCGACGCGGCCTACGGCCTGGTGCTGAACCTGACGCACGGAACCGGCATGGTGACGCGCTACGCCCACCTGCAGCGCGTGGCCAACATCAAGCCGGGCCAGGTGGTGCAGCGCGGCGAGGTCATCGCCTACATCGGCGACTCCGGCCGCAGCACCGGCCCGCACCTGCACTACGAGGTCCGCATCAGCGGCGTGCCCGTCAACCCCATGCGCTACATACTGAACTAGACGCCCAGTCCAGGCTGCGGTATCCTGCACGCGCAAGTGACGAGGCGGTCACTCGCGTCGCCAACATCCATAGAGCGAGCAGGCATGGACATTTTCAACTTCGACCCACGCACCGTCATCAGCTTCTACCTCACGCTGTTCCGCATCAGCGTGGTGCTGTTCATCCTGCCCTTCTTCGGCGATACGCTCCCTCCGCTCATCAAGGCCACCCTGCTCATCGTCATCACCCTGGCGGTGTGGCCGCAGCTCTCGTTCCCGGCGGAATACTTCCCGGCCAATCCGCTGAACCTGGCCGTCATGTTCGCCGGAGAGGTCGTGCTCGGCATGTGCCTGGGCATCATCGTGCGCATGCTCATCGCGGCGGTGCAAATCGGCGGCACCATCATCAATTTCCAGATGGGCTTCTCCATGGTCAACGCCATCGATCCGCTCACCGGCATGCAGGAACCCGTCACCACACACTTTCTGTACATGTGCACCATGCTCACCTTCCTCACGCTCAACGGGCATCTGCATCTCATCAAGGCCCTGGGCAGCAGCTTCGACATGGTGCCGCCGGGCGGGCTGTTTCTCACCCCTCAGCTCATGAGTGAGGTCATGCTTTTTGCCAAGCAGATGTTCATCCTGGGCGTCAGGATCGCAGCGCCGGTCATCATGGCGCTCTTTTTGGTGGACCTGGCCCTGGCGCTCATCTCCAAAATGGCGCCGCAAATGAACGTGCTGATCCTTGGCTTCCCGCTCAAGATCATGGTCGGCTTCCTGTTCATGACTTTCATCATGCAGATCATGGCGGACTACGTGGCCAACTTCATCGAGGCCATGGACATGGTCCTAATCCACATCATGCGCATCGGGACCATTGCCCCGTAGCTCCCCCTCCAGTGGCAGGCGCATCCGCGTGTGCACAAGCGCATTGACGCCCACCGCCTTCGCACCATAGAATCCTGAAATTCCGGTCGGATGACCAACAGGAGGTGGGGTATGCGCCCCAAAAGCGCCAACTCGGCTTACAAGTCCCGCCTTGCCGAAGGGCGCGGCTCGCACAAACGAGATCCCGCGCGCACGCGCGAGGCCATTCTGCGCGCCGCCAAGGAGCTCTTCAGCAACAGCGACTACACGTCCGTGTCCCTGTCGGATGTCGCCAAGCAGGCCGGGGTCACCCAGAGCCTCATCCACCACTATTTCAAGACCAAGAGCAGGCTGTTCCTGTACGCCGTGCACTCCGCCATGGACGATCATGACGAAGGGCTCGACGCCTGGGTCGCTCCCGGGCTCAGCGCGCCGCACATCATCCCCAAGGCCATCGAAGGGTATTTCCGCTTCCTGGGCGAGAACGACCAGTGCGTGCGGCTGTACCGGCTGTTCGACCACTCATTGCACATCGATCCGACCCTGCTGGGCAGCCTGGAGGATTTGGAAAAGGAGGGGGAGACGGGCAACCGCCACCGCTTGGACAACCTCAAGGCTGCGTACGAGCGGGTGCTCGACCTGCAACGGAACGGACTGCTGCGCGAAGGTGTGGATCCCAAGGCCCTGCTGCTGGCGTTCCTGTCCCTTGTGGAGCACTGGTACAGCTCATCACAACGCCTCAACCACAGACTCATCGAAGCCATCGGCCCGGAGGAGGCAGGAGAGGGAGTGACCCCGGAGCAGTACCTGCAAACGGTGGTGGAGCTTTTTGTGCGGGGAGCGCTGAAGAAGTAAGGGCGGACAATGCTTGGGGCCAAGAAGCGACGCAATCCCCCCGCCCCATGCCCCAACGTAAAAGGCCCCGCATAAGCGGGGCCTTTTGAAATAAAGTCTTGGCGGCGACCTACTTTCCCACGATTGAACCGCAGTATCATCGGCGATGGAGG
>JAVBYL010000319.1 GCA_030824035.1 Humidesulfovibrio sp. | reverse complement strand
TGGCGGCTGCCCCTGGGCATGCGCGTGCGTCCCGGGCCAAAGGGCGACCAGGGCAAGTGGCCCCTGCGCACGCTGCTGGGCCGGTATGTGCCGCAGGCGTTGTGGGATAGGCCCAAGACCGGCTTCGGCGTGCCGCTGGACGACTGGCTGCGCGGGCCGCTGAGGGACTGGGCCGCCGCCCTGCTGGACCCCGCCCGCCTGCGGCGCGAGGGGTACATTGCCCCCGCTCCGGTGGCGCAGGCCTGGGCGGAGCACCTCTCCGGCCGCTACAACCGCCAGTACCGCCTCTGGCCTGTGCTCATGTTCGGGTCCTGGCTGGAAACCTTCGGCATTTCCGGGTAGGGGGGAACCATGCGCATCGCCATCGTCGCGGGCTACGCCCCGTCCCTCGTCAATTTCCGCGCCCCGCTGCTCCAGGCCCTGCGCCAGCGCGGGCACGAGGTCGTCGCCCTGGCCCCGCCCGAAACGGGCGGCAGCTTTGAGGGCAACGCCCAGGCCGCCCTGGCGGACATGGGCATAGAGCTGGTGCGTTTTCCCATGCACCGGGGCGGGGTGAACCCGCGCAAGGACCTGGACACGCTGCTTTCCCTGCGGCGGGAGTTCCTGCGGCTGAAGCCGGAGCTGGTCATCCCGTACACCATCAAGCCCGTGATCTACGGTTCCCTGGCGGCCCGCTGGGCCTCGCGCGGGGGCTCTCGCATCGCCGTGGCCTCCCTCATCACCGGCCTGGGCTACGCCTTTGGCGACGGCCTGCCCGGGGACGACATGAGCCCCAGCCGCAAGCTGCTGATGGAGGTGGTAGTGCGGCTGTACCGCAAGGCGTTGGAGAACAACTCCGTGGTGTTCTTCCAAAACCCGGACGACCGCGACCTCTTCGCCAAGCTCGGCATCACCGGCTCCGGCGCGCGTTCGGTGGTGCTGAACGGCTCCGGCGTGGACCTGGCGCACTTCGCCCCCGCACCGGCTGTTTTGGCCCACGAGCTCACCGGCGCGCCCATTTTTCTGTGCATGGCGCGGCTGCTCTGGTCCAAGGGCATCGGCGTGTATGTGGAGGCCTGCCGGTTGCTCAAGCAGCGGCATCCCCACGCGGTGTGCCGCCTGCTGGGCCCGCTGGACCCCGGCCCGGACGGCGTGCCCGAGGACGTGGTGCGCCGCTGGCGCGAGGAGCGCGTGGTGGAGGTGCTGAACCCGGCGGCGGATGTGCGCCCGCACCTGGCCGCGGCCAGCGTGTTCGTGCTGCCCACCCACTACCGCGAGGGCACGCCGCGCTCGATTCTGGAGGCCATGGCCCTGGCGCGGCCCATCATCACCACCGACATGCCCGGCTGCAGGCAAACGGTGGAGGAGGGCGTGACGGGCTTTCTGGTGCCGCCCTACGAGCCGGGCGCGCTGATGCGGGCCATGAGCCGCTTTGTGGAGCAGCCGGAGCTCATTGCGCAGATGGGCGTGGCGGCGCGCCGCCTGGCCGAGGAAAAGTACGACGCCGACGAGGTGGCGCTGAGCATGCTGCGGGCCCTGGGCCTGGCTGGCGGGGAATAGATGTCCAAGGGGCTTTTCGCCAAGCGCGTGTTCGACCTGGCCCTGGTGGTTCCGGGCCTTGTGCTGCTGGCCCCGGTGCTGGCCCTGGTGGCCGTGCTGGTGCGCGTGAACCTCGGCCCCGGCGTGCTGTTCCGCCAGCAACGCCCCGGCCTGCACGGCAAACCCTTCCATATTTTGAAGTTCCGCACCATGCTGCGGGGCCCCGGCACCGACGCCGAGCGGCTGACCGCCTTTGGCCGCCGCCTGCGCGCCAGCTCCCTCGACGAATTGCCGGAGCTGCTGAACGTGCTGCGGGGCGAGATGAGCCTGGTGGGCCCGCGCCCGCTGCTCATGCAGTATTTGCCGCGCTACAGCCCGCAGCAGGCCCGCAGGCACGAGGTTCCGCCGGGCATCACCGGCTGGGCGCAGGTGGGCGGCCGCAACGCGCTGACCTGGGAGGAGAAGTTCGCCCTGGACGTGTGGTATGTGGACAACCGCTCCCTGTGGCTGGACGTGGTGATTTTGTGGCGCACGGTGCGCGCTGTGCTGCGACGCGAGGGCATAAGCGCCCCGGGCGAGGCCACCATGCCGGAGTTTTTGGGCTCGGCCCCCGCTGCCCGCCCTGAACCGCGGGAGTGAAAGCCGCCGCACCTTCCCCGGCCTTTAAGGGGTGGGCCGGGAGCGGGCAAGAAGTGGAGTTGAGGAAGGGCTTCGATTGACAGAGTTTTCGGCCTGGCGGTAGAAGAGGCCAGACAATACGCAGCGGCGCGCCCGCGCCGGGGGGACCAATGAAGATCGTTGTGCTTGGAGCCAGTGGACACGGCCAGGTGGTGGCCGATGTGATATTTCAGATGTGGACAAGGGGCCGGGAGATGGAGCTGGTGGGCTACCTGGACGACAACAAGGCCCTCACCGGCACACGCCTGCTGGGCCTGCCCGTGCTGGGAACCCTGGCCGACCTGCCCTCCACCCCGCACGACTGCGTCATTCTGGGCATTGGCGACAACGCCGACCGCGCCCGCCTGTACGCGGAGCTGACCGCCGCGCGCAAGCGCTTCGTCACCGCCATACACCCCACGGCCGTGCTGGCCCCGGATGTGGTGGTTGGGGCTGGGTCCGTGCTGTGCGCGGGCACCGTGGTCAACCCCGGCGCGCACATCGGCGAAAACGCCATCCTCAACACCTGCGCCAGCATCGACCACCACTGCGAAATGGGCGCGCACAGCCATGTGGCCCCCGGCGTGCATCTGGCCGGCAGGGTCTGTGTGGGCGAGGGCGCCTTTGTGGGCATCGGCGCGTGCGCCGTGCCGGGCGTGACCATCGGCGCGTGGAGCACCGTGGGCGCAGGCGCCGCCGTGACCCAGGACGTGCCGGAGCGCGTCACCGTGGCGGGCGTTCCCGCCAGGCCGCTGGGCTAGGCCGGGGGGCGCGGCATGGACGGCGTCCCAAAGCCTACGAAGGGAGCAGAGCCTACGAAGGGCCTGGAACCTCCGATGGGTATGGAATCCCAGAAGGGGGCACGGTTGTTCCTCTCGCCCCCGCACATGGGCGGCGCGGAGCAAAAACGCGTGGCCGAGGCCTTCGCCAGCAACTACATCGCGCCTCTGGGGCCGCAGGTGGACGGCTTCGAGGCGGCGTTCAGCGCCTTCACCGGCATCCCCCACTGCCTGGCGGTGGCCAGCGGCACGGCGGCCATGCATCTGGCCCTGCACTGCCTGGGCGTTGGCCGTGGCGACTTGGTGCTGGCCTCCTCCCTCACCTTCATCGGCTCCGTGAGCCCCGCGCACTTCCTGGGCGCGGAGGTAGCCTTTGTGGACTGCGACCGCGCCACCTGGAACATGGACCCGGACCTGCTGGCCCAGGCCCTGGCGACGCTGGCGGCGGAAAAGCGGCTGCCCAAGGCGGTGATCCCCACGGACCTGTACGGCCAGTGCGCGGACTACAACCGCATCCTGGCGGCCTGCGCGCCGTATGGCGTTCCCGTCATTGCGGACGCGGCCGAGAGCGCGGGCGCGCGCTACGGCAAAGGGCCCCTCTCTGCCGCAGGGGAAGAAAGCCTGCACGCCGGGGCGCATCCGGGGCTCTACGCCAGCATTTTTTCCTTCAATGGCAACAAGATCATCACCACCTCCGGCGGGGGCATGCTGGCCAGCTTTGACGCGGCCCTCATCGCCCGCGCCCGCAAGCTCTCCCAGCAGTCGCGGGAGCCGCTGGCCCACTACGAGCACGTGGAGATCGGCTACAACTACCGCATGAGCAACCTGCTGGGGGCCGTTGGCCTGGGCCAGCTGGAGGTGCTGGAGGCCCGCGTGGCCGCCAAGCGCCGCATCTTCCGCCTGTACGAGCGTGAGCTTTCCGCGCTGCCGGGCGTGTCGTTCATGCCGGAGGCGGCATACGGCAAGGCCAACCGCTGGCTTACCGTGATGCTGGCCGACGCCCCGGCCCTGGGCTGCGGGCCGGAGGATCTGCGCCTGGCCCTGGAGGAGCACAACATCGAGTCGCGCCCGGTGTGGAAGCCCATGCACGCCCAGCCCTGCTACGCCGGGTGCCGCATGTTCGCC
>JAVBYL010000161.1 GCA_030824035.1 Humidesulfovibrio sp. | reverse complement strand
GTTCCGGGCGGGCACTCAGTGGGAACAGGACGAGTCATGGCCGCCTTACAGGTCGTGCAGGTGGCGCACCCCGGCCTCCAGCAGCTTCAGCCCCAGGTCGGCGGATTCGCCACGGGTCCAGGCCGGGTGGTTGCAGGGGTGGTTGTAGGCCTCGGGGTGGGGCATAAGGCCCAGAATGCGGCCCGAGGGGTCGGTGAGCCCGGCGATGGCGTTGGCCGCGCCGTTGGGGTTCTCGGGGAACTGCATGGTGGGCTGGCCGGTGGCCGGGTCGATGTAGCGCAGGGCCACAAGGTTGGCGGCCTCCAGGGCGTCCAGCGTCTCCTGGTCCTGGGGCACTATTTTGCCCTCGCCGTGGCGCACGGGCACGTACAGGGTGTCGATGCCCTTGGTGAACACGCAGGGCGAGGCCGGGTTGGCCTTCAGCGTCACCCAGCGGTCCTCGTAGCGGGCGGAGTCGTTGTGGGAAAGCGACACCTGGCGCTCAAAGTAGCGGCCCCCCAGGGCGGGCAGCAGGCCAAGCTTTACCAATAGCTGGAAACCATTGCAGATTCCCAGGATGAGCCCACCGGCCTCAAAGAAGGCTTTGAGCTGTTCCAGCACGTGCTCACCGGACTGCGTTTTGGCAAAACGCCAGCGCAGGGCGGCCGCCTGGGCGGAGCCAAGGTCGTCGCCATCCAGAAAACCGCCTGGGAAAATGAGGAAATTGTAGCCTTCCATGCGCACATGGCCGGAGGCTATGTCCGAAAAATAGGCTATTTGCGCTTCATCCGCCCCGGATTGCCGGGCTGCGTATGCTGATTCCTGTTCACAATTGGTGCCGTATCCTGTAAGAACAAGTGCTTTGACGCGGGCCATGAACTTCCTCCTCGCCGACTCTCGGGCGGGCCGTTCGGATTCCGGTCCCGCAGAACGGAGAGAATACGTGCGCCCGCGCTGGACGTCAACACAGTCCAGCGTTATCGCAAGCGAATGACAACCTGAAGCAAACAAGGGGTGTTTGCATGAAGACAAAGTTCATTTTCATCACCGGCGGCGTGCTTTCCTCATTGGGCAAGGGACTTGCCGCGGCCTCCATTGGCGCGCTGCTGCAAACCCGCGGGCTCTCGGTCACCATCCAAAAGCTCGACCCGTACATCAACGTGGACCCGGGGACCATGAACCCCTTCCAGCATGGCGAGGTCTACGTCACCGAGGACGGCGCCGAGACCGACCTGGACCTGGGGCACTACGAGCGCTACCTCGGCATCCACATGAGCCAGAGCAACAACTACACCTCCGGCCGAATTTACGAGACCGTCATCAACAAGGAGCGCCGCGGCGACTACCTGGGCGGCACGGTGCAGGTCATCCCGCACATCACCGACGAGATCAAGCGCTCGGTGCTGAGCGTTGCCAAGAACGACGAGGACGTGGCCCTCATCGAGATCGGCGGCACCGTGGGCGACATCGAGGGCCTGCCCTTCCTGGAGGCCATCCGCCAGCTCAAGAACGACCTGGGCAAAGAGAACGTCCTGTACATCCACCTGACCCTGGTGCCCTACATGCGCGCAGCGGGCGAGCTGAAGACCAAGCCCACCCAGCACAGCGTCAAGGAGCTGCGCAGCATCGGCATCCAGCCCGACATCATCCTGTGCCGCTCCGAGGTGCCGCTGCCCGCCGACCTGCGCGCCAAGATCGCCCTGTTCTGCGACGTGGACCGCGACGCCGTGTTCTCCGCCGTGGATGTGAAGAGCATCTACGAGGTTCCCCTGGAGTTTTATCGCGAGGGCGTGGACCAGAAGATCGCCATCCTGCTGAAGCTGCCCGCCAAGAACGCGGAGCTTGATGCCTGGAAGGAGCTCAACCGCCGCATGGAAAACCCCAAGGGCCGCGTGAAGGTGGGCATCGTGGGCAAGTACGTGGACCTCAAGGAGGCCTACAAGAGCCTGCACGAGGCCCTGGTGCACGCCGGTGTCGCCAACGAGGTTGCCCTGGACCTGGAGTACGTGAACTCCGAGGAAGTGACCGCCAAGAACGTCGAGAAGCGCATGAAGGGCCTGGACGCCATCCTGGTTCCCGGCGGTTTCGGCTCGCGCGGCATCGAGGGCAAAATCCTGGCCATCAAGCACGCCCGCGAAAACAAGGTTCCCTTCTTCGGCATCTGCCTGGGCATGCAGTGCGCGGTCATCGAGTACGCGCGCAACGTGCTGGGCCTGGAAAAGGCCAACTCCCAGGAGTTCGACGAATTCACGCCCGATCCGGTGATCTACCTGATGACCGAGTGGTACGACTTCCGCAAAAAGCGCGTGGAGAAGCGCAACGAGGCGTCCAACAAGGGCGGCACCATGCGCCTGGGCTCCTACCCCTGCAAGGTCGTCAAGGACACCAACGCCATGCTGGCCTACGACGAGGCCCGCATCGAGGAGCGCCACCGCCACCGCTATGAGTTCAACAAGAAGTACGCCGAGCCGCTGCAAAGCGCCGGACTGGTGCTGAGCGGCCTTTCCCCGGACGAAGAGCTGGTGGAGATGGTGGAGCTGCCCGGACACCCCTGGTTCCTGGGCTGCCAGTTCCACCCGGAGTTCAAGTCCGGCCCCATGCATCCGCATCCGCTGTTCCGCGAGTTCATCCGCGCCGCGGTCGAATTCAAGAAGGCTAGGTAGCGCATGGGCCAGGACGCCGCCGAACTGTACACCAAGAGCCTCACCGCTCCGTTCATACTGGCCGGTCCGTGCGTGCTGGAAAGCCGGCAGATGGCGCTGGAGGTGGCGGGGGAACTCTCCGCCATCGCCCAGCGGCTGGGAATCACGCTCATCTTCAAGAGCTCCTACGACAAGGCCAACCGCAGCGCCGCCACCAGCTTCCGTGGTCCCGGCATGGACATGGGCCTCACCTGGCTGGCCGAGGTAAAGCAGGCCACCGGCCTGCCCGTGGTGACGGACATCCACCACCCGGAACAGGCCGCCCCGGTGGCCGAGGTGGCGGACGTGCTGCAGATACCGGCCTTCTTGTGCCGCCAGACGGACCTGCTTTTCGCCGCCGCCGAGACCGGGCGCATCGTCAACGTGAAGAAGGGGCAGTTCCTGGCCCCCTGGGACATGAAGAACGTTGCCGAGAAGCTCCGCAGCACCGGCAACCCGCGCTTCTGGCTCACGGAACGCGGCTCCTGCTTCGGCTACAACAACCTCGTGGTGGACATGCGCGGCCTGGCCATCATGAAGGGCTTTGGCGCGCCTGTGGTTTTTGATGCCACGCACTCCGTGCAGCTGCCGGGCGGGCAGGGCGGTTCCTCGGGCGGGCAGCGCGAGTTTGTGGCCCCCCTTGCCAGCGCGGCCGTGGCCGCCGGGGCCAGCGGCGTGTTCCTGGAGGTGCACCCGGACCCGGACCGCGCCCTGTGCGATGGCCCGAACTCCATCCCGCTGGTCAAGGTGGAAGCCTTGCTGAGGCGCCTGCAGGCCCTTTGGAGCGTTCCCAATGCCGACTAATGGCATGTCCGTTCAGGACATCGGCCGCCGCGTCAAGCTTTTGATCCTTGACGTGGACGGCGTGCTCACCGATGGCGGGCTGTATTACGACCCCACCGGGGGCGTTTCCAAGCGCTTCAATGTGCAGGATGGCCTTGGAATAAAGATTGCACAAGCGTGTGGTCTGGAAGTGGCCGTCATCACTGGGCTCAACCACAAGGCCGTGGAGACGCGGGTGCGCGAGCTCGGCATTGCCGAGTACCACGCCGGGCATGTGAACAAGGTTCCCCTGATGGAGGACATCCGCTCCCGCATTGGCTGCGAGCCCAGCCAGATAGCCTACCTGGGCGATGACTGGGTGGACGCCGGAGTGATGCGGGCCGTGGGTTTGCCCATGGCGGTAGCCAACGCCCAGCCCGAGATACTTTCGCTGGCCAAGTGGACCACCACCCTGCCTGGAGGGCACGGGGCCGTCCGCGAGGCCATCATGTTCCTCCTGCGTTGCCGTGACGATTACACCGCAGCCTGGGAGAAGTGGAGTTCGTGAATGACGCGCAAACCTGTCGTGTGGGTGACTCTGCTCCTCGTCCTGGGCGTTGCCATCGGTCTGGTGGTCAACACCCAGCTCAGCAGGCGCGG
>JAVBYL010000217.1 GCA_030824035.1 Humidesulfovibrio sp. | reverse complement strand
CAAGGCCGCCGCCGTGTTTTTGCTGCGGGAGCTCACCAGCGGCCCTGCCGGGCAGGACCTGCCCCCCGAAATCACCCCACCCCCCATACAGGAGACCAGCATGGACAAAAGCGCCACCCTGCCGGGCATAACCCTGCCCGGAACCGGCACCCCCAAACGTTTCGCCGTGGTGGACGTGGAAACGCGGCGCAGCGCGGCCGATGTGGGGGGCTGGACGCGTCCGGACCTCATGGGCATCAGCATCGCCGTGCTGTACGATTCCGGCACCGACGAGTTCGTGGACTACCAGGAGCACGAGATCGGCGCGCTGGCGGAACGCCTGAAATCCTTCGACCTTGTGGTGGGTTTCAACATCCTGAAGTTTGACTACGGCGTGCTGGCCGGGGTACACCCCTTCGCCTACACGCGGCTGCCCACCCTGGACATGCTCACCCATGTGCACGAGCGCCTGGGCTACCGCCTGAAGCTGGACAACCTCGCGCAGGCCACCCTGGGCGTGGGCAAAAGCGCGGATGGCCTCATGGCCCTGCAATGGTGGAAGGAAGGCAAGCTCGACGAGATTGCCCACTACTGCCGCCAAGACGTGGCCGTGACGCGCGATTTGTACCTGTTTGGCCGGGAGAACCGCTACGTGCTGTTCCAGAACAAGGCCGGGCAAAAGGCGCGCCTGCCAGTAGCCTGGTAGTGGCGAGGTAGGGGCTTGGTAATGGCGTCGTAGGGGCCGAAGCGAGAAGAGCGTCAGGGGGAGGCAAGGCCGTACCCTGGCCAGAATCCCCGCATACAAGGACATAGAATGCACGGACGATTGCTCAAGGCCGACGGCCTGCTTTTGCTCACGGCGCTCATTTGGGGTGCGGCCTTCGTGGCCCAGCGCATGGGCATGGACCACGTGGGCCCGTTCACGTTCAACGGCGTGCGTTTTCTGCTCGGCGCGCTGGCCCTGCAGCCGCTCATCTGGCGCATGCAGCAAACCCGCGAGCGCGAGGCGGCGGGAACGGGCGTAGCGCCGGGCATCAGCACCTCGCGGCTCATCCGCTGCGGGCTCTTGGCGGGCACGGCGCTGTTTGCCGGGGCGGCTCTGCAGCAGGTGGGCATGGTGTACACCACGGCGGGCAAGGCCGGGTTCATCACGGGCCTGTATGTGGTCATGGTGCCGCTGTTCGGGCTGGCCCTGGGCCACCGCGCCGGGCTGGGCACCTGGACGGGCGTGCTGGCCGCCGCCGTCGGCCTGTACCTGCTCTCGGTGAACGAGGACTTCACCATTGCCTTCGGCGACGTTTTGGAACTCATCGGCGCGGTATTCTGGGCGGGGCATGTGCTGCTCATCGGGCGGCTTTCGCCCGGCATGGACGCCGTGGACGCGGTGAAGCTGGCCGCCGCGCAGTTCACCATGTGCGCGCTGCTGAGCCTGGGCGTGGCCGTGGCCACGGAGACCGTCACCCTGGCCGGGCTTTCCGGGGCGGCCATCCCCATACTTTACGGCGGGCTCATGAGCGTTGGCGTGGCCTACACGCTGCAGGTGGTGGCCCAGCGCGCCGCCGACCCGGCCCACGCCGCCATCATCCTGAGCCTGGAGGCCGTGTTCGCCGCCGTGGCCGGGTATTTTGTGCTGGGCGAGGTGCTGGCCCTGCGCGCCCTCATCGGCTGTGGGCTGATGCTGGCGGGCATGCTGATTTCGCAGCTGCGGCCCTAGCCGGACGAGCTTGCGCCTGTCGGGATAATCGCTTGCTGAGACTTAGTGCGGGCAGGCGGGCTAGTGCGGGCAGGCGATCCTGTCCGCCCCGCACACCGGGCAGTCCTGCATGCACAGCGGCGGCTCCAGGCCGCAGGAGTCCAGCAGGGCGCGGTCCGCGAAGATCTCACGCGTGGGGCCGTCGGCCATGATGCGCCCCTGATACAGAATCACCGTGCGTTCGCACAGCTCCAGCACCAGGTCCAGGTCGTGGGTGGCCAAGAGCTTGGTGTGCGTGAAGCCGCGCAACAGGCTGATGAGCAGCCGGCGCGAGCGCGGGTCCAGGTTGGCCGAGGGCTCGTCCATCACCAGCACATCCGGCGCGCAGGCCAGCACGGTGGCGATGGCCACGGCGCGCTTTTCGCCGCCGGAAAGCCGGTAGGGCGGGCGCTTTTTCAGGTGCAGCGCGCCCACCTGCTCCAGGGCCCTGTCCACGCGCTGGGCCGCCTCCGCCGGTGGCAGGCCGATGTTCAGCGGGCCGAAGGCCACGTCGTCGGCCACGGTGGGCATGAACAGCTGATCGTCCGGGTCCTGGAAGACCATGCCCACGGTGCGCCGCACCTCGCGCAGGGTGCTGGCCACCACGGGCGTGTCACCAATGCGGATGCGCCCGGTTTGGGGCGCGTGGGCCCCGCACAGGTGCCGCAGCAGGGTGGACTTGCCCGCGCCGTTGGCCCCAACCAGCCCCACGGATTCGCCGTGCAGCAGGGTCAGATCGATGCCGGTGAGGGCCGGGGTTCCATCGGGGTACACATACCCCACATCCTTGAGTTCGACGATATGATGGCTCAACGCAGGAGTCCTCCGGCCAGGGCCCCGAGAAGGGTCGGCAGGTCATAGATGCGCACGGCGAGGAAAAACAGGCCCCAGGCGAGGCAAAAGCGCCACTCCGCCGCGCCGAAGCGACCCTTGGGGCGCTGCTCTGGCATTTGGCCCTGGAAGCCCCGGCAGAGCATGGCCTGGTGGATGCGCCCGGCGCGGTCCAGGGTGCGCAGCAGCAGGCAGCCCAGCAGCGAACGGTACTCGCGCAGCGTGGGACGTGTGCCCGGCGCGCAGCGCAGCTCGCGGGCGTGGAGCATGCGCGTGGCCTCCGCCGCCAGCACAAAGATGTAGCGATACAAAAATTGCAGCTGCACCAGGAACACCGTGGGCATGCCCAGGCGCCCCAGGGCGCGGCAGATCTGGTCGAACCCGGTGACCGCCACCAGCACGATGCCCGTGGACACCGCCAAAAGCGAGCGCAGCACGATGGACGAGAAGGACAGCATGCCGCCGGTGACGGCCAGGGGGCCCAGGTGCAGCTGCACGGTCCTGTCGAACAGGGGGTTGAAGACGCCCACGAAGAGCACGAAGGGCAGGGCCAGGGCGGCGCGCCGGGCCACAACGCCGAGGGGGATTTCCCCCAGGAGCGCCAGCAGCAGCGGGTAGGCGGCAAAGGGCACCAGGCGCGAGACGGCGTACGGGTGCAGGGACAGCACGCAGATGAGGTAGGCCAGCGTCACCAGCACCTTGGCCCGGGCGTCCAGGCGGTGCAGGGCGGTGTCTTGCGCGGCCAGGTCGTCCAGGCGGCGCAGCTCCAGCAGTGCGGTGTCTATGCTCATGCGGGCCTTTGAAACAAGGCGGGCAGGAGGCGACCCCTGCCCGCCCGAGACATGCGGTTGGAATGTGGCGCGGGTGGACGGCTGTGGTGAGTTGGCGGGCCGCTAGCCCTTGTTGCGCCGTACGCGCAGGGCCACAAGGCCCGTCATGCCCGCCAGGGCCAGGGTCATGATGCCGCCCAGCACACCGGCCACGCTGGTTCCGGCGTCCACGTTGGGCCAGGATTCGGTCTTTTCCTCAGGCTTGGCTTCCACGGCCATGGCTCCCTCCGCTGCGGCACCCTCCGCCTCCTTGAAGGCGTAGTCCGGCAGGAAGGCCGTGCGCTTCTGGATATCGGCCAGGGCGGCGTAGATGCCCGTTTCCGGGGCTTCCATTTCTTCCTTGCCGCTGACCTTGGCCATGGCCCACTCCAGGCCGTCCGGGTCTGAAGCGGCGAACCAGCTGAGCCCGCCGCCGATGAGCAGGGTGGCCACGGCGAGGCCTGCCAGCACGGGCTTCAGGGATCTGCGCTCCTGGTTGGCAAGGGCCGCGCCGAAGAGCTCCGGGCGGGCCTTGTGCACAAACACCAGCAGCATGGCGGTGGCAACGCCCTCAACCAGGCCGATGGCCAGGTGGATGGGCTGCATGAGCAGCACGAAGGAGCCGAAGGGCAGCTCGCTGATGCCGGAGGCCTGGGTTTCCAGCACAACGCCGAAGGCGCCCAGCTGCAAGCCCACGACGGCGGCGATGACCGAGGCGGCCATGAGCCTGCCGCGGCTGGGGTT
>JAVBYL010000188.1 GCA_030824035.1 Humidesulfovibrio sp. | reverse complement strand
GCGGGGTCTGAGGCCGAGGCCCAGGACCAGCTGGAGGCGCTGCTCGCCGATGCCGTGGGCCTGCGCATGCTGGCCGATGTGCCCCTGGGGGCGTTCCTCTCCGGCGGCGTGGATTCCTCGCTGGTGGTGGCGCTGATGCAGGCCCAAAGCGACCGGCCCGTGCGCACCTTCTCCATCGGCTTTGCCGAGGAGCGCTACAACGAGGCCCCCCATGCCCGCGCCGTGGCCGCGCACCTGGGCACGGACCACACGGAGCTCATGCTCACCCAGCGCGACCTGCTGGACGTGGTGCCGCTGGTGCCGCGCTTCTGGGACGAACCTTTTGCCGACTCCTCGCAGATCCCCACCTACGCCGTGTGCAAGCTGGCCCGCCAGCATGTCACCGTGGCCCTCTCCGGCGATGGCGGCGATGAGCTGTTCTTTGGCTACGACAGGTACTTCCACGCCGCCAAGTGGTGGAAACGACTGTCCAGGGTTCCCCTGCCCCTGCGACGGGCCATGGCCCAGGCCGAGCACCTGCGCTTGGAGCGCCTTGCCCCACTCTTCGGCCAAACCGGCCAACGCGTGCTCTGGCGTGTGGACGCCCTGGGCAAACGCACCTTTCCGGACTTCTACAAACGGCTGCTTTCGCACCACACGCGCCCGGCCAGCCTTGTGCCCGGCGCAGGGCCGGAAGCGCAAACCGCCCTGGACCTCGTCCCCGGCGGAAGAGACCTGTTCCGGGCCATGAGCCTGTGGGATACGCTGATGTACCTGCCCGACGACATCCTGACCAAGGTGGACCGGGCCAGCATGGCCGTGAGCCTGGAAGCCCGCGTGCCGCTGCTGGACCACCGCGTGGTGGAGTTCGCCGCCAGCCTGCCCACGAACCTTAAAGTACGCGGCGGCCAGGGCAAGCACCTCCTGCGGCAGGTGCTGTACAAGCACGTCCCCCGGGCCCTCATCGACAGGCCCAAGATGGGCTTCGGCGTACCGCTGCACCACTGGCTGCGCGCGGAGCTGCGGCCCTGGGCCGAGGACTTGCTGGCCACCGGCCAGCACCGCGACCCCGACCTGCTGGACTACCGTCAGGTGGACCGCATTTGGCGCGGCATGCTCGGCGGGGCGCAGCATTGCACGCACATTCTCTGGGATGTGCTGATGTTCCTGGCCTGGCGCGAGGAAAACCCAGGCAAGAAGGGCGGCTGATGCGCATTCTTCTGGCCATCCCCTCCCTGCACCTGGGCGGTGCGGAAACCCAGCTCGTCCACCTGGCCAACGGGCTGCACCGGCGCGGCCATCAGGTCCTCGTGGCGGCCTTCAGCTCCGGCGGGCCGCTGGAAAGCGCCCTCTGCGGGCCAAGACTGCATGCCCTGGGCAAAACCTCCCGCCTGGACAACCTCGCCGTGTTCCGCCGACTGGCCGGGCTGGCGCGGGAATTCCGGCCAAATGTCTATTACAGCTTCCTCACGTTGCCGAACCTCATGGGCGCGCTGTTGCGCCTCGCGCGGCCCGGCCTTGGCCTGGCCTTCGGCCTGCGCGCCTCGGACATGGACCTGAAGCGTTACGGCGCGGCGGCCTCGCTCAGCACGGCCCTGGAGCGCCAGGCCAGCCGCCTGGCCGGGCTCGCCATCTGCAACTCCGAGGCAGGCCGCGCCCACGCCCAACGGCAGGGCTACAGCCCCAGCCTGCTGCGCGTCGTCCCCAACGGCATCGACACGATGCGCTGCCGCCCGGACCGCGCCCTGGGCCTGCCCTTGCGCCAGGAATGGGCCGTGGGCGAAGACCGCCCGCTCATTGGGCTGGTGGCGCGGCTGGACCCCATAAAGGACCACCCGACGTTTCTTGAAGCAGCGGCGCGGCTGGCCGCAACCCTGCCCGAAGTCCGCTTTGTGTGCGTGGGCGGCGGGCCGCGGGACTACGCGGCGGAACTGCGCGAAAGGGCCGAGGCGCTGGGTCTGGGCGGACGCCTCACCTGGGCCGGGCCGCAAACCGACATGCCCGCCGTGTACAACGCCCTGGACCTGCTCTGCCTCTGCTCCCAAAGCGAAGGCTTCCCCAACGTGCTGGGCGAGGCCATGGCCTGTGGTGTGCCCTGCGTCACCACGGACGTGGGCGACGCGGCCCTGGTGGTGGGCCAAACGGGCGTGGTGGTGCCCAAGGGCGATGCCAAGGCGCTGGCCCAGGGCATGCTCCACCAACTTGCTCGCCTGGAGCACAAGGGCGACGCCCTGCGCACAGCCTGCCGGGAGCGTATTGGAGCGAATTTCAGCGTGGAGCGCATGGTGAAGGAAACAGAGGCACTGCTCCAGAACCTGTGCGGGGTGGCATGATGGCCGTGCCAGGGCCTCGGCACTGGCTCACGGGGCTGGCCCTTTCCCTTGCCCTGGCCTGGGCGGCCGGAGCGCTGCTGCTCGACACCGTACAGCCAGTGGCCTTCGACCACGCCGTGGGCCACTATGTGCCCCTGCCAGGGACAACCACCCGCACAAGGGCCGAGGGCTGGGCCACATCCTCGGTGGGTGAGCACGGCATCCGCGGGCTGCCCGGCGGCACGCTCCCCAGCGGCCCCAAGGTGGTGTTCTGGGGCGACTCCTACGTCGAGGGCCTGCAGGTGGGCGATGCCCAGCGCATGGCCCAAGTGTTCAGCGCACAAGCGCGCAGCAATGGGCTGAACATCATGGGAGTCGGCATCGCCACAGGCGGCAACACCCTCATCGACAGCATCGTCACGGCGCCCGGATATGCAAGGGCACTGGGCCATGTGCCCCTGCATGTGTTTGTCTTGGGGCGCATCACCGATGTGCTCCCGGACGATCCCCGCCCCTGTCGCGCTGCCTTTTACTCCAGGCCGGAACCACACATCGTCCCTGTGGATTGCCCGCCCTCGGAGTGGAGCCTGCGTTTTGCCCCGCAACTGCGAAAACTGGAGCTTAGTGGCGCTTTCACGGCGTACCAAAAACTTAAAGAGCAGCACCTGCGCCTCAACCTGGGGCCAGCCAAGGCAATCGCTGCGTCAGCGACTGCCCCCGGCCCAGAGAGTAAACCCCGAACCGAAGCTTGGAATTTTCTCATCGCTCAAACGCGCCGGGCTGCTGCTGGCCCTGTTCTTTTCCTGTACCTCCCAGCCACGCCAATCATCACCCAGGGAGGCATCCAACAGGCAGACACCGACGACACCACCGCCCTGGCCTTTGCCGACGCCTGCGCGCGCAACGGCGTGCCCTTCCTCAATCTCGGCCCGGCGTTCCTGGCCCATTATCAGACCACGGGCCGCATGCCGCGTGGGTTCTTCAACTCTCCGCCCGGCTCCGGCCACCTGAACGAGGACGGTCACAAACTGGTGGCGCAGGCGGTTTTCCAGTACATCAAGGAGCACCGCGATGCCCTTCTGGCGCCCTGAGTTCCTGCTGCTGCTGACCCTGACCCTGCTGCTGCTGCGCTTGGCGCGCGGCGCCACGGGCAGAAAGCTCGCCCTCACCCTGGCGGGGCTGTATTTCTACGCCTGGTGGGACCTGCGCTTTTTGCCGCTGCTGGCCGGGCTGGCCCTGGCGGATTGGGCGCTGGCCCTGGGCATAGAGCGCACCCGCGCCGCAACCGGGCGCAAGGGCTGCTTTCTGGCTGGCCTGGGGCTGCACCTGGGGGCGCTGGCCTTCTTCAAGTACGCGGATTTCTTCCTCACCGCCCCGGCGGGGTCCACGCTCTGGCTCATCATGCCCCTGGGCCTCTCGTTCCAAACCTTCTCGGCCATTACCTACCTTGCCGCCGTCAATACAGGGCGCATGCCGGCGCGCAAAAACCCGCTGGACGTCCTCTGCTTCGCAACCTTCTTCCCCGTGCTCTCCGCCGGGCCCATCGTGCGGGCCGAGGAACTCCTGCCGCAGCTCGACGCCCTGCCCGCCCCCGGCACGGAGGCGCTCTACGACGGCTTCCGCCGCTTCAGCATGGGGGTGTTCAAAAAGCTCGTGCTGGCGGACCGCCTGGGGCTGTACGTGGCTGAGGTGTACGGCAACGCCGGGGCTTACGATGCCGCCAGCACCTGGGCAGCGGCCCTGGCCTATGCGCTCCAGCTCTACCTGGACTTCTCCGGCTACTCGGACATGGCCATCGGCGCGGGCCGGATGCT
>JAVBYL010000238.1 GCA_030824035.1 Humidesulfovibrio sp. | reverse complement strand
CCAAGGAGAACACCCCATGAGCTTCAAAATCACCGATTCCGTGACCTGGGTCGGCAAGCGGGACTGGGAGCTGAGGCGCTTCCATGGCGAGGAATACTCCACGCACAAGGGCAGCACCTACAACGCCTACCTCGTGCGCGACGAGAAGACCGCCCTCATCGAGACCGTCTGGGCGCCCTTCGCGGGCGAGTTTCTCCAGCAGCTCAAGGCCGAGGTGGACCTGGGCAGCATCGATTACGTCATCGCCAACCATGCCGAGAGCGACCACAGCGGCGGCCTGCCGGAACTGCTGCGGCTTATTCCGGACGTGCCGGTGTATTGCACCGCCAACGGGGTCAAATCCCTCAAGGGCCACTACCACCAGGACTGGAACTTCCAGGTGGTGAAAACGGGCCAGCGGCTGAGCCTGGGCAAGCGCGAGCTCATCTTCATCGAGGCGCCCATGCTCCACTGGCCCGACACCATGTTCTGCTACCTCACGGGCGAGGACATCCTGTTCAGCAACGACGCCTTTGGCCACCACCTGGCCACCGAGGGCATGTACAACGACCTGGCCGACCCCTGCGCCCTGCAGGAGGAATGCATCAAGTACTACGCCAACATCCTCACGCCCTTCAGCGCGCTGGTGAAGCGCAAGATCGAGGAATTCGCGGGCCTGGGGCTGCCGCTCAAGATGATCTGCCCCAGCCACGGCACCATCTGGCGCGAGAACCCCATGCAGATCGTGTCCAAGTACCTGGAATGGGCCAGCGACTACCAGGAACACCAGGTGACCATCGCCTACGACACCATGTGGAACGGCACGCGCCGCATGGCCGAGGCCATCGCCCAGGGCCTCACCGAGGCCGACCCCACCCTGGTGGTCAAGCTCATCAACGCCGGCAAGGGCGACAAGAACGACATCATCACCGAGGTGTTCCGCTCCAGGGCCGTGCTCGTGGGCTCGCCCACCATCAACCGGGGCTACCTCTCGTCCCTGGGGGGCCTGCTGGAAATGATGCGCGGCCTGGGGTTCAAGAACAAGAAGGCCGCCGCCTTCGGGGCATATGGCTGGAGCGGGGAATCGGTAAAGCTGCTCACCGCGCAGCTGAAGGAGTGCGGCTTCGAGGTGCCCGCCGCCTCGGAAGCGGGCATGCGCGCCATGTGGAACCCCGATGGCGATGCCCTGGAGCAGTGCCGCGCCTTTGGCCGGGAGTTCGGCCAGGGCCTGAAGCGCTGACGTTGAAGCGCTGACGTTGAAGCGTCCTAGGGCTTGCAGTCCACGTGGCACACGCTCTGCAGTGTGCCGGGATCGTTCGGGAACCAGCGCTTCTTGAGCCACAGGGCCACGTTCACCAGCCCAATGAGCACCGGTACCTCCACCAGCGGCCCGATGACGGCGGCGAAGGCCTGGCCGGAATCCAGCCCGAACACGGCCACGGCCACGGCGATGGCCAGCTCGAAGTTGTTGGAGGCGGCGGTGAAGCTCAGGGTGGCGGACTGCGCATAGGTGGCCCCAGCCTTCCAGGAAAGCCAGAACGACGCCAGGAACATGATGAGGAAGTAGATGAGCATGGGCAGCGCAACGCGCAGCACGTCGAAGGGCAGGGCCACCATGACCTCGCCCTTGAGGGAGAACATGACCAGGATGGTGAACAGGAGCGCGACGAGGGTGATGGGGCCGATCTTGGGCGCGAACACCGTGTCGTACCACTCCCGGCCCATGAGCCTGAGCCCGATGATCCGCGAGAAGAGCCCGGCCAAAAACGGGATGCCCAGGTAGATGAACACGCTCTCGGCTATCTGGCCCATGCCGATATCGACCGAGGCGCCCTCCACGCCCAGCCAGCCGGGCAGCACGGTGAGGAACAGCCAAGCATAGAGCGGAAAAAACAGCACCTGGAACACGGAGTTGAAGGCCACCAGCCCGGCGCAGTACTCGCGGTCGCCCCCGGCCAAATCGTTCCACACGATGACCATGGCGATGCAGCGCGCCAGCCCGATGAGGATGAGCCCGGTCATGTAAGCATGCTGGCCGGAAAGAAAGGTGACGGCCAGGCCGAACATCAGGATGGGGCCGATGACCCAGTTCTGCACCAGGGAAAGCGCCAGCACGCGCACGTTGCGGAACACCTGGCCCATGAGCTCGTAGCGCACCTTGGCCAGGGGCGGGTACATCATGAGGATGAGGCCCACGGCGATGGGCACGTTGGTGGTGCCGCTTTGCATGCCGCCCACGGCGGCCTTGAGGCCGGGGAACAGGAACCCCGAGGCGATGCCCGCGAACATGGCCGCGAAGATCCACAGGGTCAGCCAGCGGTCGAGGAACGAAAGCTTGCCGGTGACGGAATCAGACATCGGGAACCTCCATTTTGCTTCCAAAACCATCATGCTTCCAAAAACGGCAGGGCGATGAAGTACGCGCCCAAGAGTCCCACAAGCACGCCGGCGGCGCGGCGCACCCACTGCGCGCCACCCGTCCCATCCTTCGAACCACCGCCGGAAAACCGCTCCATCATGCGCCGCGCCAGGGAGGCGGAGCTGCCCGCCACCACAATGGGCAGGCAATGCCCCAGGGCGAAGGCCAGAATGAGCAGCGCGCCGGTGAGCGCCTGGCCCTGCACGCTGATGACCGCGAGCATGGGCGCAAGAAAGCCGAAGGTGCAGGAGCCGGACAGCAGCCCGTAGCCCAGACCGAGCGCCAGCGCGCCCGGAAGCCCCCGCAGGGTGAACCGCGCCAGCAGCCCGCCGCCCAGGGAACACTTGGTCATCCCCAGCGCGCCGAACACATTGAGCATGTCCAACGCCACCCACAGCAGCACAAGGCCCACGGCGATGGTCCAGTACGGGCCCACATCGCCCAGCATGCGGCCCAAGAGCGAGCAGGCCACGCCCACCACCGCGATGGTGACGAACAGCCCGGAGGTGAAGGCCAGGGCGTAGCGCACGGCCTCCCGCCCTTCCACCAGTCGGCCCTGCCCGGCCACGTAGCCCATCATCAGCGGTATGGAGGCCAGGTGGCAGGGGCTGAACAACACGCTCACCAGTCCCCACAGGAAGGCCCCGGCCAAGGGCAGCGCGGAAACACCGCCGATTCCGGCCCCCGATGTCCCGGCGGCCATCCATTCGTTCACGGTGAGCAGGAACTGGTCGAACATGTGCGCCCCGCTACTTCGCCAGCAGCGCGTCGAGCTTGGCCGAAAGCGTCTTCTTGTCCATGAAGCCCTCGTGGCGCGCCACTTCCCGGCCTGTCTTGTCGTAGAATATCTGGGTGGGAATGGCGCGGATGCCGAAGCGCTTCGCCGCGTCGTAGTCCTCGCGTACGTCGAGGAACACCACGGCGGCGCGGCCACGGTATTCCTTCTCCAGCTCCGCCAGGATGGGCGACATCATCTTGCAGGGAATGCAGGTCGAAGCGCCCAGGTCCACCACGGTGACCATGCCCTTCACTGGCACAGCGACCGCCTTGGCGGCGGGCACGGGCAAAACGCCCGGCGCGGCCACGGCTTGGCCCGCGCCCAGGATGGTCCAAACGGTGGCGCAAACGGCCATGCAAACAGCCAGCAGCAGCCCCCGCGCCCCAAGCCCTATGCGCCCAGCCACGCCAGCAGCTCCTTTTTCGCCGGAACCTTGCCGGAGCACTTCACCACGCCGTCGATGACCACAGCCGGGGTGGCGAACACGCCAAGGGCCGCCATTTCCTGGAAGTCGGCAACCTTCAGCACCTCGGCGGAAACTCCGGCCTCGGCCACGGCCTCGCGCACCAGCTTTTCCGTCTCATGACATTTGGGGCAGCCCGGCCCCAGCACCTTGATCTGCATGATGGACTCCTTTTACGTTCGATTCCCGCTAGCCGCGCGCCAAATCGTCCACGATGGACTTGAGGGGACGGCCGTCCGGGGTTTTGGCCCCGGGGTTGATGCCGAGGAGCTTGGCCCAGGTAGCGGCGGCCCCGGCCTTGTCGCCGGTATCGTGCAGCTGCACCACACCCTTGTTGTACAGGGCGTTCTCGTGGCTGGGGTTGATGGAGAGCGCGGCGTCGAAGCTGTCCAGCGCCTTCTTGGGCTGGCCGTCCTCGCGCTGCATGATGCCCAGGTCCGTCCACACGTCCGGGCTGGCCTTGCCCAGGCCCAGGGCCGTCTC
>JAVBYL010000258.1 GCA_030824035.1 Humidesulfovibrio sp. | reverse complement strand
CTGGGGGCGGTTGCCCTGGGGCTGGGCGCCCTGGGAGCGGGCGTTGGGGGAGCGGTAGCCCGGACGCTCGCCGGTACGGTCAGCCGGGCGCTCGCCCTGGGGACGATCGTCGCGGCTGCGGCCCTGCCAGGGCTTGTCGCCGCGAGGGCGGTCGTCACGAGGACGGTCGTCACGAGGACGATCCGAACGGGGACGGTCACCAGCGGGGCGGTCACCGGCGGGACGGTCGCCACGAGGGCGGTCGGCCACATAGATGTCATCGCCGGGCTGCGCGCCGTGGCGGCGGTCGCCACCCTGGCCAGCGCCACGGTCATTGCGGGGCGCACCCTCGCGGCCACGGCTGTCCGGATTTCCGGACTTGAACGCGGGGCGCGGGGAAAAGCCACTGCGGCCACGCGGCTCCAGCGGCGGACGGCTGAACTCCTGCTCGCGGGGGACCGAGGCATTGTAGTCGAAGCCTTCCAGGCGCTTGCGGGTCAGGGGCTCGCGCAGCAGCCGCTCAATGGCGCGCACCATGCTCACATCCTCGCCGGTGACGAAGGTATGGGCCTCGCCGGTGCGCTCCGCGCGACCCGTGCGGCCGATGCGGTGGGTGTAGGTCTCCGGCGTGCTCGGCACGTCGTAGTTCACCACATGCTCCACCAGGTTCACGTCGATGCCGCGAGCGGCGATGTCCGTGGCGACCAGCACGCGGTAGCGGCCAGAGCGGAAGCCGTCCATGGCCATCTTGCGCTGGCCCTGGGACAGGTTGCCCTGGATGGAGGTGGCGTTGTGCCCGGACTTGGAGAGATTCTCCGCCAGGCGCTTGGCGCGGTGTTTGGTGCGGGTGAACACCAGCACGCCGCCGGTCTTGTTGCGGTCAAGCAACTCCATCAGCAGGCGGGTTTTGAGGTGCTGGGCCACGGGATAGATGGCGTGGGAAACGGTGTCCGCCGGAGCGGCATGGCCCACGGTCAGGGTCTCGGGATCCTTCAGGATCTCCTTGGCCAGGGTGCGGATGGCGTCGGGCATGGTGGCGGAGAAGAGCATGGTCTGGCGCTCGCGCGGCAGCCCGGCCAGAATCTGGCGGATGCCGGGCAAAAAGCCCATGTCGAACATCTGGTCGGCCTCGTCCAGCACCAGGGTCTCCACATGGCTCAGGTCCACGGTGCGCTGGCCCATGTGGTCCAGCAGGCGGCCGGGGCAGGCCACCACGATGTCCACGCCGTTGCGCAGGGCGCTCAGCTGGCGGCTCATGGCCACGCCACCGTACACGGTGGTGCTGCGCAGGCCGGTGTGGCGGGCCAGGTCCAGGGCGGACTCATGGATCTGCTCGGCCAGCTCGCGGGTGGGGGCGAGGATCAGGGTGCGGATCCGGCGGCGCGGCATGGCGGGCTTGGTGCGCATGAGCCGGGCGATGATGGGCAGCAGGAAGGCGGCGGTTTTGCCGGTGCCGGTCTGGGCCAGGCCCATCAGGTCGCGGCCCTGCATGGCGCTCGGAATGGCGCGGGTCTGAATCGGGGTGGGGGTGGTGTACCCAAGCTCTTTGATGTTGGACAGGATCAAGGACGGCAGTTCGAAAGATTCAAAAGTCAAAGGATTTCCTTTGGTTGAAAATGGGCCACGGGCGCACGTTTGGCGCGGGCGGCGGCAGAGAGCGCATCGAGCGGCTGGTGCTGCTGGCCGGATGCAGGATTGGCTCAATCGGGACAAGCGAGGATATTTCGGCAGGGGTGGACAGGAGGATTTGTCGGCGGGTCTGCAGCAGGGACCTCGCCTCTCACGTACTTTTGCCGCGCCGGGTCAATGCCCGGACACGCTCTAGTAGTCACCCCAAATGGGGATGTCAAGCGGCGTTTTGGCTCCCGGCCTAAAAATCCACCGTAATGGTCTTGCTGGTCGTGCTGGCCTTGGCCGCGCGCTTCGGGTTGTCCAGCAGGTAGGCCTTGGCGTCGCCGAAGAGCCGGGTGCCGACCTCCGCGCCGACCTTGTGCGCCTCCTGGTTCTGCGGGTTGACCTTGAGCGTGGCCTGAACGCAGACGAGGGCCTCGTCCCACTTGCGGCGGGCCAGGGCGGCCTTGCCCAGGCGCATCAAGATCGCCTCATCCGGGCCGAAGCGCCGCAGGATGGTTTTGAGCAGCTCCTCGGCCTTCTCCACCTCGCCAAGGCCCTCCAGGCACTGGCTGAGCAGCATGAAGGCGCGCACATCACCCGGGGCCACCTCGATGCTCTTCTGGAAATATTCGCAGGCCTCGGCGGGCAGCCCGGCCAGCATAAGCCTGGTGCCGATGTCCACCAGCAGGCCGTGTTCCTCGCCATACTGCTCCATGGCCTTGCGGAACAGCCTGCGCGCCTCCAGGGGCTCCTTCTTGTCCAGCTCCGCCTGGGCGGAGAGCATCAGCTCGTCCAGCTCCATCAGCCCCTTGCGGCGCTCCTCGATGCGGCGTTTCGCCAGGGCCTCCTCCAGGGCGGCGGCCAGGCGTTTCAGCGTATGGGAAAGCTCCCGCTCCTTGCCCTTGGTGTAGCCCAGGCCGTTGGGCAAAAAGCGCTTCATCATGTCCTGCTCCATGAGCAGGCGCACGGCCTCGTCCAGCAGAATGCCGATCTCAATGCGCTCGCGGCCGAAAATCTGGCTGGCGGCCAGCAAGTCCAGGGCATGGGCCAGGGCCTTCATGCTTTTCAGCAGGTCCTGCTTCTGGGTATGGAACTTGGCGCGGGCGATATACTCCCGCACTGTCTTCGGGCTCGTGTCCATAGGCCTCTCTTTGGCGATGAGCTTTCTGATACGTACCCCAGGAAGTTCAAGGAATCAAGCATTCCGAGGAGAAACGGCGCAAGGAAGCACCGGGGGCGGCGCAGGGTACGAAGCAGGGGCAATACGCAATCAAGCGTTGACGGGAAAGCGGTATTGCCATAACCGATACTAGGCGCGTGCGCACCTATATGACAACCCCGCGCAAGAACAACCACCGCGCCACCCCAGTGCCCCTACACCGTTACGGAGAATCAGCCCCAGATGACCGCCGCTCTCGTCCTGTGCATCCTGCTGCTTGCGGCGGAAACCCTGCTGGGCGTTGTGGCGCGCGGTCTGGACGCCCGGCGTCCGCTGCCCGTGCCCCCGGCCGAGGTGGCGGGCATTCTTGAGCCGGAGCGCCTGGCCCAAACCCGCGCCTACACCCTGGCCCGCGCCCGCCACGCCAACGTGGCCGAGGCCGCCGGGCTGGTCCTCATGGTGGGCTTTCTGCTTCTGGGCGGCCTGCCCTGGGCCGAGGGCCTGGCCAAGTGCCTGGGTCTGGGGCCCGTGGGCACAGGGCTGGTGTTTTTCGCCCTGCTGGGGCTGCTCAACTCCCTGGCCGAGCTGCCCTTCGACCTTCGGCTCACCTTCGGGCTGGAGCGCCGCTTCGGCTTCGGCACCATCACCCCGCTCACCTACGCCCTGGACCGCCTCAAGGGCCTGCTCCTGGCCTGCGTGCTCGGCGGGCTGCTGCTGGGCGTCACTCTGTGGCTGTTCGACACGTACGGCCCCGGCGCCTGGCTGGGCTGCTGGGCGGCGGCCTCGGTGTTTCTGGTGGCGCTGCAATACGCCGCGCCCATCTGGCTGCTGCCGCTGTTCAACACCTTCACGCCCCTGGCCCCCGGCCCCCTGCGCGACGGGTTGGAGAGCATGGCCGCGCGCGCGGGCTTCTCCCTGTCGGGGGTCTTCGTCATGGACGGCTCCCGCCGCAGCACCAAGGGCAACGCCTTCTTCGCCGGGCTGGGCCGCAAAAAGCGCATCGCCCTGTACGACACGCTGCTGACCAACCACCCGGACCGCGACATCGTGGCCGTCATGGCCCACGAGGCCGGGCACAACGCTTTGGGGCACATTCCGGTGCGCCTGGGCGCGGCCATGCTGCAAACCGGCGTGTTCTTCGCGCTCTTGGGGGCGTTTTTGGAGCACCCGGCCATCCCCGCAGCCTTTGGCCTGGCCCAGGGCGGCCTGCACGGAGCCTTCGCGGTGTTCGGCCTGTTCTTCGGGCCGGTGTCCCTGGCGCTCGCCATCCTGCTCAGCGCGCTGTCCAGGCGGCAGGAATATCAGGCCGACGCCTACGCCGCCCGCCTCACCGGCGACCCCGAGGCCCTCATCCATGCCCTGGCGCGCCTC
>JAVBYL010000354.1 GCA_030824035.1 Humidesulfovibrio sp. | reverse complement strand
CAACGACGCCGGAGTGCCCGTGGTGGGCGTGTACCGCTGGCTGCCCGCCTACCAGATGGCCCTCATGGCCGAGATGTCGCAGGACGAGGCCTTTGCCCCGGCCCGGCGGCTGGCCCTGGTCATCGTGCTGGTGGGCGCGCTCATGGCGGCCTGCCTGGCCGCTGGCATGGTGTTCGTTTCCCGCCGGGTGGCCGCCCCGGTGTTGGCCGTCACCCGCGCGGCCATGGCCGTGGCCGATGGCGATCTTTCCGCCCGCGCCCCGGTGCTGACCAAGGACGAACTGGGCAAGCTGGCCGTGGCCTTCAACGCCATGGCCGGGGAGCTTTCCGGCCTGTACACACGGCTGGAGCAGGAGGGCGCGGACCGCTGGGCCATCCTGCAGGGCTCCTTCGACGGCATCGCCGTGGCCAGCAGGGACGGCAGCATCGAGTACCTCAACCCCGGCATGGAGCACCTGTTCGGCTACGTCATCGCCGAGGCGCCCTCCCTGGCCGTGCTGGCGGACAAGATCTTCCCCGCGCCGGAGGACAGGCAGACCTTTGTGGCGCACCTGCTGGAGGACATGCGCCAACCCAGCCCGCCCGAGCGGTTGTACCCCTTTCTGCACCGGGACGGCGGCGCGCGCTGGTGCCGCTTCCGCGTGGCGCCCATGCCCGGGGGCCGCATCGTCATCAACGCCCAGGACATCACGGGCATAAAGGCCAGCGAGGAGCGCGTGCGGCACATGGCCCTGCACGACCAGCTCACCGGCCTGCCCAATCGCCAGCTCTTCACCGACCGCCTGGACCAGGCCGTGCGCCGTGCCAAGCGCCTGGGCCTGTACGTCACGCTGATTTATGTGGATTTGGACCACTTCAAGGGCCTGAACGACACCCACGGCCACGCCCACGGCGACCGCGTGCTGGTGGAAACGGCCCTGCGCCTGCGCGCCTGTGTGCGCGACTCCGACACCGTGGCCCGCCTGGGCGGCGATGAGTTCGTCATCATCCTGCCCGACCAGCAAAGCCCCCACGACGCTCTGCCCGTGGCGCGCAAGATTCTGGAAAGCCTGTACCAGCCGGAGCTGGCGGGCGGCAGCATGTTCCTTGGGGCATCCCTTGGGCTGGCCTGCTACCCGCTGCACGGGGTGGACCAGGACGCGCTGCTGGGCCGGGCCGATGCGGCCATGTACGAGGCCAAGCGCGCCGGAGGCAACGGCCTGCGCATGGCGGAAGGTTTTCCGGAAGACTGAGGCTTGCGTAGGCGTGCGCGGGGGCGGAGCGGCTGGTGGAGCGTGGCCGTTGACGTGGCCGTTGGCGTGACGGTTGGCGCGGCTACTGGCGTTTTTCGTTCAGCAGGTCGCTCAGGGTGTTGTAGTCCACCGGGTGGGAGAACAGGTAGCCCTGGCCGTTCTGGCAATCCAGCACCTTGAGCATGGACCACTGTTCGCGCAGCTCGATGCCCTCGGCCACCACGTCGAGGTTCAGGCTGTGGGCCAGGGTGATGACGGAGCGCACGATCTTGCGCTGCTCGCTGCTGCTGTCCATCTGGCTCACAAAGCTCTTGTCCACCTTGATGGTGTCGATGGGGAAGTTCTGCAGCGAGGACAGCGACGAATAGCCGGTGCCGAAGTCGTCGATGCTGATCTTGACCCCCTGGGCGCGGATGGCGTGCAGCCGCTGGGCGGTGAGCATGGGGTTCTCCATGGCCACGGTCTCGGTGATCTCCAGCTTCAGGCGCGTGGGGTCCATGCCGGTCTCGTGCAGCACCCTGGCCACCACCTCGGCGATGTCGTGCTGGGCCAGCTGCCGGGCGGAGATGTTCACGCTCATGCCCAGCTCGGGCAATTCCGGGTGCTCGGCCATGATGCGCACCATGTCGGTGCAGGCCTTGCGCAGCACCCATTCGCCCAGGGGCACGATGAAGTCCGTGGCCTCGGCCACGGGCAGAAAGTCATCCGGCCGCATGAGCCCGCGCCTGGGGTGGTTCCAGCGCAGCAGGGCCTCCAGGCTCGTCATGTCCTTGGTTTCCAGGCACACAATGGGCTGGTACACCAGGAAGAACTCCTCGTTCTTTAGGCCGGAGTGCAGGTCGATCTCCACTTCCATCAGCCGGGCGCTTTCCTCGTACATGCGGGAGTGGAACACCTTGTAGCGGTGGTGGCGGTTGGCCTTGGCGCGCCTCAGGGCTATGTTGGCGTTGCGCAGCAGGTCCTCGGGCTTGTCGCCTGGCATGGGCCGGGTGACGATGCCCGCGCTGGCGGTGATGGAGACCTCGTGGCCGCGCAGGTCGAAGGGCTGCGACATGAGCGCCTGCAGCCGCTTGATGTGCTTGATGACGGCGCGCGCGCTCTTGTCCTGAAAGAGGAGGGCGAAGCCGTCGCCCGCGATGCGGCAGGCCGCGTCGGGCGTGGCCATGGTGGAGGCGATGCGCTCCGCCGCCATGCGGATGATCTCGTCGCCGTAGGCCGGGCCCAGGGTGTCGTTGACCTTCTTCAGCCGGTCGATGTCCATGACGGCCACCACGAAGCCTTCGCCCTGGGCCGTGCCATTCTCGGCGGTATTCCCGGAGTGGTCCCCCAGGCGGTCCATAAGGCGGCGCAGGCGCTCCATGCACCAGGCGCGGTTGTACAGCCCGGTGATGGGGTCGGTGAGGCGGCTTTGGGCCAGCTCCATGTCCAGGGCTTTGCGGCGGCCTATGTCGCGCAGGGTGGCGCGCAGCAGCATGCGGCCATCCGGGCTCACCACGCGCCGGGCGTGGCACACCACCCAACGGGCCGCGCCGTCCTGGGCGATGATGCGCAGCTCCAGGCTCTTCTGCATATGCACCGGGCCTTGGCGCAGCTCGGTGAGGAAGCTTGTGAGGGCGGCGTGGCTGGCCGGGTGGGCCAGCGTCTCCAGCGCGCCGGTGCGGCTGGCGAAGTATTCCGGTTCATAGCCCGTGAGTTGCAGGCAGGAGGGCGAGCAGTAGAGCACCTGACCGCTCAAATCCTCAAGCAGCTCCCAGTGGCGGGAGGTATCGGCGATGAATTGGAACATGTCGGGCATGTCGGGCCTTGTCTATGCAATATTGATAATCTCTATGGTCAAGCGCTCTGGGAGAAAGTCCCGTCTATGTGAAAACGCCGTGTTCTGTCTCCCTCTACGCACAGAAATGCGTATACTTATTTTGCGCCCCCCCGCGGAGGCCTGCCACGCGCCGGAGCGCCCGCGGCGGCTTTACACCAGGGGCGGACCGGGCTAGTGTCCCGCCTCATGGAAGCCCTGACGGATGCCCTGCCCCTGCGCCACCGCGGCCGTCCGCCGCGCCTTTTGCTGCTCACCAGCTCCTATTTTCTCCTGGGCGAGATAAAGACAGCCTGCGAGCGCCTGGATGTGCCGCACCTGCTGGTGGACCTCAACGCCCGCGAGGTGACGGCGGAGCGGTTCGTCACGCTCATCCGCAAGGCCTGCGCGGACTTCCGGCCCGATGTGGTGTTGACCGTGAACCACCTGGGCGTGGACCGCGAGGGCGTGCTGTACGCCCTGCTGCGCGAGATGCGCCTGCCCCTGGTGTCCTGGTTCGTGGACAACCCGGAGTTCATCCTGCCCATTTTCCCCAAGCCGGACCCGGACCTGACGCTGGTTTTGACCTGGGACGCGGATAGTCTGGAGGCCGTGCGGGCCCACGGGTTCCGCCACGTGTTCTGGCTGCCCCTGGGGGCGGACACCGAGCGCTTCCGCCCCGGCGTGGCCCCGGTGGACGCCGCGAAAGGTGCGCAGTGGCGCGCCCGCGTGAGCTTTGTGGGAAATTCCATGCTGGTGAAGACCATGCGCAGGCTGGAGGCGGCGCGGGCCACGCCGGGGCTGCTTGGCGGCTTTGGCGAGCTGGCGCTGGGCTTTGGCCCCAGCGGGGAGCGGGGCGTGCGCGCCCACATCGCCGCCACCCGACCAGACCTGTTGCCCGAGCTGGACGGCCTGGATGTGCTGCGGCGCACCGCCTACGAGACCGCCCTGGTCTGGCAGTCCACCCTGATGTACCGCCTGGGCTGCGTGGCGCGCACCCTGCCCCACGCGCCGCTCATAGCCGGGGACCCGGGCTGGGCCGAGCTGCTCAAGGGCCGCACGGACTACCGCCTGACGCCGGAGATAAATTATTACGAGGAATTGCCGGGCTT
>JAVBYL010000220.1 GCA_030824035.1 Humidesulfovibrio sp. | reverse complement strand
TATTCGGCGTTCAGGGCCTCGTACACCTTGCCCACCATGTCCTTGCCGGGGGTCAGGGTCTTCTGGCCGGGGGTCCATTTGGCCGGGCAGGCCTCGTTGGGGTTCTTCATCAGGTGGACGTTGGCCTCCATCTTGCGCACCAGCTCATCGGCGTTGCGGCCCACGTTGTAGAAGTTCACCTCGCTGGAAACCAGCACGCCCTCGGGGTTGATGATGAAGGTGCCGCGCAGGTCCATGCCGGTCTCCGCGTCCCACACGTCAAAATAGCGCGAGACGTTGCCGTTGGTGTCGGCGGCCATGAGGAACTTGACGTCCTTCAGCAGGCGCTCGTCGTTCTTCCAGGCCAGGTGGGTGAACTTGGTGTCCGTGGACACGCTGATGAGCTCCGCGCCGAGCTTCTTGAGCTTGGCGTGCTGGGTGGCCAAGTCGGCCAGCTCCGTGGGGCACACGAAGGTGAAGTCCGCCGGGTAGAACACGAGGATGGTCCACTTCTTCTTTTTCAAGAGCTTGGAAAGCTGCACGGTGGTGAACCCGCCCTCGGTGGGGTCGTAGGCCTCCATGGTGAAGTCCCTGACCGGCTGGCCGACCTTGGCGCATTCCATGTAGTCCATTTCGTCGTGGTCGTGGTCGTGGTCGCAACAATCCATATTCGTCTCCATTGTTGTTGGGTGAAGGAAAATGCACCGACCCTGGGGCACAACTTTTCCAATTCTATTTGGATGGTAGGGATTCGGGGCGGGAGAGTCAAGAAATGCCAAGCGTTACCCAGCGTCTTCGAGTTCCGTCAAGTCTTCAACTCCCGCCATCTCGGCTAACATTTTAGTGTAGATTCTTAGGCTAGCTTGAATAGAGACGAGTTCTGCTCGAAATTCGCTGCATCGTGCAGGATTCCTGAATGCGCCTTCTTGTGAGAGTTTGTGCCACCGGGCGGTAAAGGGGCGGACAATTTGGTTCAACACAACCACGGCAATCTTCGCAAACTCCTGGCACTTATATGTGTTCCTGCAAAGAACTTGGCGAGTAGTTGGGAATAACGCGTAGAGGCTTTCCAGCGCAGTTTGTTCAATGCCATGATCGCTTGCTAAAGGCTGTGTTGCTATACGGGTTAACAATTCAACATAGAGCTCCCAGGCGGCAGTTCTATCTTCATCAACAGGCTTCCACTCCATTTCAAGATAAGGAGCCTTAATTCTTAACGAGGTCATCTGCCACTTTTCAAGCCAGTTTCCCCAATTCATGGTGTCCACCTGATCCCCGTGTGATTGTATGAATAAGATGGATATGACTGGTCTGGCTCAACCGTTTGCCTACGCTCGTATGCCTGATGAATCCATTGAGAGACCAAACATGGGGCTGAGGACCATTTTTGAATACTGGCAAACCCGCATTGGTAATTATAGTAAAGCCTCGGCGGGATTGTATACTTGTCGAAATGCATGTCATCCACCATGGGAAATGATGGGAGCAAGATGCCGAGCAATCCTGAACGTGGGTTAAGCTCCGTGTCTCGTATGCTTGAAGATATTTCCCAGTCGACATGTTTTCTCTGCCACGTTTGAGTGCCTACAAGAACAACCGTAACCGTGGAATCCCTAAGATATTCGTCACGAACAATTTGCCGGATCCGTTCCGGAGGCAAGCAGGGGTCAATGTCTCCGATTTGGACAGATGTTGAAATCATAACCTCGTGTTGTTGCGAGAAGATGCGTTCGAACGCTTCTCGATAGGCTTGGTCATTAGCATGGTGATAGCTAACGAAGACCCTGTGCTTGGGGGCTAGGGCAAGGCCAAGAAGCCCAAGTGTCTTAGTTTGCCCGGGGAGGCCCCCTGGATACATGTCCCCCATCGCTGACCTCAGTTCCTTGCTGTGGATTTTTGAGATATGTGTACTTCATTATTCCGCTGCTGCTAGGGTGTCAATTCTCCCCCCTTCCCCCCGGCCCATCCTGCTATATCTTGCTGCTCACGCGCGTTTCGCGCCCACACCTCAAGCCCGATGAGGCACCATGACCCAACTCACCCACGGCTTTGCGCTGGAGCGCGAGCTTGCCATCCCGGAACTTTCCGCCACCGCCCGCGTGTACCGCCACGCCAAGACCGGCGGCCGCCTGCTTTCGCTCATCAGCCCCGATGAAAACAAGGTCTTCGGCATCGCCTTCCGCACCCCGCCGGAGGACTCCACCGGCCTGCCGCACATTCTGGAGCACAGCGTGCTCTGCGGCTCGCGCAAGTATCCCGTGAAGGAACCCTTCGTGGAGCTCATCAAGGGCTCGCTGAACACCTTCCTCAACGCCCTCACCTTTCCGGACAAGACCTGCTACCCCGTGGCCAGCGCCAATTTGCAGGACTTTTACAACCTGGTGGACGTGTACCTCGACGCGGTGTTTTACCCGCGCCTGACGGAAAACACCCTGCGCCAGGAGGGCTGGCACTACGACGTGGAGAGCATCGACGCGCCCCTGGCCTACAAGGGCGTGGTCTTCAACGAGATGAAGGGCGTGTACTCCTCCCCGGACAGCCTGCTGGGCGAGTATTCCCAGCGCGCGCTGTATCCGGACAACTGCTACGGCCTGGACTCCGGCGGCGACCCGGAGCGCATCCCGGACCTGACCTTCGCGCAGTTCATGGACTTCCACACCCGTTTGTACCACCCGTCCAACGCGTACGCCTTCTTCAGCGGCGACGACGACCCGGACAAGCGCCTGGAGCTGCTCGACGCGTATTTCTCCGAGTTCCAGGCTCCGGCCCAGGGCCAGCCGGACTCGGCGGTGCAGCCGCAGCCGCCCTTCGCCTCGCCCCGGCGCTTTGTGCATGCCTATGCTGCGGAGGGCGCGGCGGAAGGCGAGGAATTTGAGGACGAGGAGGACGGCGAGATTGAAGGTGACAGCGACGATGGCGATGGGCAAGAAGGCGAGGCCCCGGCGGCCAACGCCCCGCGCGCCATGTGCACCGTCAACTTCGGCCTGCCGGAAACGGCCGCCAGCCCGGACGGCGCGGACCTGAACCTGGCGATCAGCGTGCTGGAGCACGTGCTCATCGGCCTGCCCAGCTCGCCCCTGCGCAAGGCCCTGGTCGACTCCGGCCTGGGCGAGGACCTCACCGGCGGCGGGCTGGAGACGGACATGCGCCAGATGTCCTTCACCGTGGGCCTCAAGGGCCTGCGGGCGGAGGGCGCGGAGGCCACCGCCGACAAGGTGGAGGCGCTGGTGCTGAGTACCCTGGCCGAGCTGGCCAGCGGCGCGAACGGCCACGGCCTGCACGCCGACGACATCCGCGCGGCCATCAACAGCGTGGAGTTCGACCTGCGCGAGAACAACACCGGCAGCTATCCGCGCGGCCTGGCCCTGTTCTTCGAGTCCCTGGCCACCTGGCTGTACGACGGCGACCCGCTGCTGCTCTTGCCCTTCGAGGGGCCGCTGGCCCGGCTCAAGGCCCGCATCGCCGCGGGCGAGAAGGTTTTTGAGGATCTCATCCGCACGTACTTCCTGAACAACCCGCACCGCGCCCTGGTGGTGCTGGTGCCGGACGCCACCCTGGGCGCCAAGCGCGAGGCGGCGGAGAAGGCCCGCCTGGAGGCCGTGCGCGCCGCCCTTTCCCCGGCGGAGCTGGCCGAGCTGGTGGAGCAGACCCGCACCCTGCGGGCTTTGCAGGAGGCCCCGGACGCACCCGAGGATTTGGCGCGCATTCCGCACCTGACCCTGGCCGACCTGCCGCGCGAAAACGCCGCCCTGCCCCAGGAGGCGCGCACCCTAAAGGCCGCCGGAACAAGCGCGCCGCTCTACGTGCACGAGCTGCCCACCAACGGCATCGCCTACCTGGACCTGGGCCTGGACCTCTCCGCCGTGCCCGATGAGCTGCTGCCCCTGGTGCCCATCCTGGGCCGCGCCCTCATGGAGATGGGAACCACGCAAACGAGCTTCGTGGACCTGACCCGCAGGATCGCCATGGTCACCGGCGGCATCTGGCCGCAGGTGTTCGTTTCCAGCGTGCGCCAGCCGACTAACGAGGGCGGCGGCGAGGGAAGCGGCGAGGGCGGCGGCGTTGCGGCCGACCCCTGCGCCCGCCTGCTGCTGCGCGCCAAGGCCACCGCCGAGAACACCCCGGAGATGCTCGACATCCTGGCGGAGATCCTTGCCGC